>JAKAJA010000054.1 GCA_021814085.1 Acidobacteriota bacterium
CGATCTGTCGCGGCCTACTACGTCCTCTACAAACCCAAGGAGGTGGTGAGCACCCTGGATGACCCCGAGGGCAGACCCTGTCTGAGCGGTTTCCTGCCCCAGGGGGCCAAGGGGCTCTTCCCCGTGGGCCGCCTGGACTACCACAGCGAGGGGCTCCTCCTTCTCACCAGCGACGGCGAGCTCTCCAACAGGCTCCTGCATCCCCGGTACAAGGTCATCAAGACCTACCAGGTCAAGGTGAAGGGCGACCCGCCGCACGACGCCCTCGAACGACTCCGCCGGGGCATCGTCTTGGAGGGGCGGCGCACCCAGCCCGTCTCCATCCGCCGCATCCCCTCCCGGGAAACCCGCCACACATGGCTCCAGGTGGAGATGACCGAGGGCAGAAAGAACCAGATCCGGGAAATGTTCTTCCGAATCGAGCATCCCGTCATCAAGCTCAAGCGCGTGGCCATGGGCCCGGTGCGCCTGGGGAAGATGCGCCCGGGCGAGGTTCGCCCCCTGACCGCCGAGGAGGAGAACGCCCTCAAGGTCCACGCCGGCATGGAAAACGCGGCCCCTCCGCCGGAGAGGAACCCCTGGGACCGCCGCCCGCCGCCGGCCCGCTCCAAAGAGGGCGCGGCACCCTCGCCCACTTCGGCGCCCCTCAAGGCCCACGCCCTCGTAGGCCGGCCCCACAGACCCAAGCGCCAGGAAGCCCCGCAGAAGCCGAGCCGTCCCTCCGCCCGCCCTCCAGGCAGGCGCGGCGAAGCCAGCGCGGGAAGCCGCCACCAAAGCGAGGGACGGCCAGACCGTCCGATGCGCTCCTCCCCCGATGGTCGCCGGGGTTCCAAACCTGAAAGGCGTCCTCGCACGGACAGCCGAGAGGGAACCGAGCGGAAGCGAGAGTACCGCAAGCCCCGCCCCAGCGGGGAGGGGAGGCCGGTGCGCCCCGCGCGTCCCGCCGCGGACAACAGCAACAATTCACGGTCCGAGAAGCGCCATCGCCCCGGCAACCGTCCGGGAGGAGAGGCGAGGGGTGAGCGCCGGGGGGGCGCCACGACCAAGGACCGCCGGCCCAGGAGGAAGACATGAAGGTCCCCGTCCCCGCCTACATCACCAGCATCAAGCCCTACGTGCCAGGCAAGCCCATCCAGGAGGTGGAGCGGGAACTGGGACTCCAGGGCACCATCAAGATGGCCTCCAACGAGAGCCCCCTCGGGCCTTCGCCCAAGGCCGTGGCGGCCGTGCGGGATTTCTTGAACCAGCTTCACATCTACCCCGAGGGCAGCGGGTTCTACCTCCGGCAGGCCATCGGCGTCCACTACGGCCTGCCCTCGGAGCGGGTCATCCTGGGCAACGGCTCCGTGGAGCTCGTGGAGATCGCGGCCCGTGCCCTCCTCCACCCGGGGGCCAACGCCGTCTTCAGCGCCGGCTCCTTCGCCATGTACCCCATCGCCTGCCAGGTGATGGGAGCCCCGGCCAAGGCCGTTCCCATGCACGAGCGCAATCACGACCTGGGGGCCCTTCTGGAGGCCGTCGACGACCACACCCGCCTGGTCATCCTGGACAACCCCATCAACCCCACGGGACGCCATGTGGCCCTTAAAGAGATCGAGGCATTTCTGGAAAAGGTCCCCGAGAAGGCCCTGGTCATCCTGGACGAGGCCTACAAGGAGTTCGCGGACGCCCCCGACTACGGCAGCGCCCAGGTCCTCATGGAGCGGTTCCCCAATCTCATGGTCCTCGGCACCTTCAGCAAGGCCTACGGCCTGGCCGCCCTCCGCATCGGGTACGGCTTCGCGCAGCCCGACACCTTAACGGTCCTCCACAAGGTCCGGTCCCCCTTCAACACCAACGCCGTGTCCCACGTGGCCGCCGTGGCGGCGCTGGATGACCACCACTACGTGGACAACTACGTGGCGCTGAACCGCGTGGAGCGGGCGTACCTCACCGCGCGAGTTCGAGATCTCGGACTCCCCGTGACGTCCTCCCTCGCCAACTTTATTTTCGTGGATGTGCCCATCACCGCGGACGAGTTCTTCCACAAGCTCATGCGCGAGGGCGTCATCGTCCGGCCCATGGGGGGAAGCGGTTGGACCCATTCGGTCCGGGTGAGCGTCTACACCCGAGAGGGCAACGATCGCTTCCTCGCGGCCACCCGCAAGGTTCTCGATCGCTAGATATAGCTACACCGACATTTCTGATCTGCAGGGCGCCTTCCCCGGCCAGGGCAGGTGTCCTTCTCCTTTTTTCGAGCGTCCCGCAGCCGTACAATGGCCCCATGATCGTCATCACGACGCACACGAACGCGGACTTCGACTCCCTCGCCTCGATGGTGGCGGCGCGGCATTTCTATCCAGGGGCTACCCTCGTGTTTTCGGGGGCGGCGGAGTCCCTCGTGCGGCGGTTCATGGACGAGCACCGGGGTGAGCTTCCGCCGGTCCTTCCCCTCAAAGACTTGGACTTCGATGAGGTGGCGCGCCTCGTCTGCGTGGACGTTTCGAGCAGGGACAGGCTCGGGCCCCTGGCCCAACTCCTCGACCGCCGGCCTCCCGTCTCCCTGGACGTTTTCAACCACCACCCCGGCCAGGGCGACCTCGCGGGAGAGCGCCACGAGGTCCGTGAGGCGGGAGCCTGCACGAGCCTCCTGGTGAAAGACCTCGTGGCGGCCGGGATCACCCCCACCGCGGCGGAGGCGACCCTCTTCCTCCTGGGCATTTACGAGGACACGGGGTTCCTCACCTTTCCCACCACGCGCCCCGAGGATTTCGCCGCGGTGCTCATCTGTCTGGGATGGGGGGGCGACCTGGCCCTGGTGCCCCGGACCCTGCGCCGGGGCCTGACGGAGGAGCAAATGCGCCTCCTGCCGCCCCTCCTCGAGAACCTCGAGTCGGTCCTGGTGGGCGGGGTCCGGATCCACCTCACGGCCCTGAGCACCCCAGCCTATGTCCCCGACCTGAGCCTCCTGGCCCACGAGATCCTGGCCATCGAGGGGCTGGAATGCCTGTTCCTGATGGCTTCCATGGAGAGCCGCGTGCACATCATCGCCAGGTCCAGGTCGCCCCTCGTGAACGTGGGAAAGGTCCTGGGGGTCTTCGGTGGCGGCGGCCACGCCTCAGCCGCCTCAGCCGTGGTCCGCGACAGGACCCCCGAGGAGGTCCGCGCCATCCTCCTGGACGAGCTCACCTCGGCCCACCCCGTGGGGCTCAAGGCGGTGGACATCATGACCCGCGAGTTCAGGCGCATCGAGGGATCGGCCACGACCCGCGAGGCCTTCCGGGAGATGAACCACTACCGGGTCAACGCCCTCCCCATGTTCGACGGGGGGCGGCTCACGGGCGTGGTGACGCGCCAGGAGGTGGACGGGGCCCTCCAGCACGGCCTCGGAGATCGCCCGATTCACGAGTTCGTGGTCTCCCAGCCGCCCCTCCTCTCTCCGGAAACTCCCGTGGAGGAGGTCCGGCGCCACATGATGGAGCGCAACTGGAGGATCGTCCTCTTCGGCGAGGCCCCGGACCGCGTGGAGGGCCTCATCTCCCGCATGGCCCTGTTCAAGTCCCTCTACCGGGAAGTGGGCGAACGGCCCTTCCACCGCCAGGGGGGCCAGCCCTCCTCCCGCGAGGTGGCCCACCTGATCCGGTCGAGCTTCTCCGAGGAAGAGACGGAGCGATTGCTGGCCCTGGGCCGCCTCGCCAGCGACCGGGGCGTCTCCTGCCTCCTCGTGGGCGGAGCCGTGCGGGATCTCCTGCTGGGCCGCAACGTCAAGGACGTGGACTTCGTGGTGGAGGGGGACGCGGTGGAGCTGGCGGAAGCATGGGCCGCCGAGCAAGGAGGGCGCATCCGAGCCCACCGCGCCTTCGGCACGGCCGTCTGGATCCGACCCGACGGAACCCACTGGGATTTCGCCACGGCGAGGGCTGAGTACTACGAGGCGCCGGCGGCCCTTCCCACCGTGGCCCACGCCGCCCTCTACCAAGACCTCTACAGGAGGGATTTCACCATCAACACCCTCGCCATGGCCATCTCCCCCGACCGCTTCGGCGAAATTCTGGACATGTTCGGAGGGGTCCGGGACCTGAAGGCGGGCAGAATCCGCGTCATGCACGGCCTCTCCTTCGTGGAGGACCCCACGCGGGCCTTCCGCGCCGTGCGCTTCGCCGTGCGCCTGGGGTTCACCCTCCTGCCCGAGACGGAGAGGCTCATCGCCTCCGCACACCGGCAGGGGGTCTTCCGCCACCTATCCCCCAAGCGCGTCCTCGCCGAGGTGGAGCAGATCCTCTCGGGTCCCAACGCCGTGGAAGGACTCAAGGCGATGGAGGCTCACAAGCTCCTCCAGGTCTTCTGGCCCCGGTTCCGCCTCACCCCGCGGGGCCTGGACGCCCTCTACCGGGTGCAGAAGGCCGTGGATTTCTACGAGACCCAGTTCCCCGACGCGCCCCTCGACCGGCCGTGCGTCTATTTCATGGCCCTCCTGGAGCGCGTGCCCACCCAAGATACGGCCTCGTTCCTTGAACGTTACCCCTTCTCCAGGAAAACGGGCGAGCTCCTGGGCCGGTACCGGAGCACGACCTGGCACGCCCTGCGCGAGCTGGGAGTGGAGCGGGGGGCTGTCGCCTCGGGGGTCTACCGCGTCCTGGCGGGGCAGCCCATCGAATGGGTCCTCTTCGTCCTGGCCAAGGCGGACGGAGCCGCGGGCCAGGCGAGGGTCAGGGACTTTCTAGCGCGCGACCGGTTCGTGAGGCTTGAAATCTCCGGGCAAGACCTGACCCTGGCGGGAATGCCGCCTTCTCCCGCCGTAGCCGCGGCACTCTCGGCGACCAGGGCGGCCAAGGTGGACGGACTCGTCAAGGGCAAGGCGGAAGAGCTGGCCTTCGCCCTCGACGCCGCGGGACGGAATTCCGCGATGAAGGATTAGGACGGTGAACGGTACCATTCAACGATCGGTGCGGATCCTCGCGTCGGTCCTGGTGATCGCCTTGGCGGTCGCGGCGGCACCAGGGCCCCGTCCCGCCCCCGCAGTACCGGCGGTGGTCCTCCTTACCATGGATGGGGTGAGGTGGGACTACCCCCAGAGGGAAGCCCTCCCCGCCTTCTCCTCCATGGCCGCCGCCGGGTGGACGGCTCGCCGGCTCACCCCGCCCTTCCCCTCGCTCACCTTCCCCAGCCATTCCACCCTCGCCACGGGCGCGAGCCCCGCCAGACATGGCATCGTCGCCAACAACTTCCTCGACAGGGCCTCGGGCCGTCGTTTCTCGGACGAGCGGGAGGCCTCCTGGCTCGAGGTTCCGCCCCTTTGGGCACTGGCCGAGCGGGCCGGGCTGAAAGCCGCCGTGCGATCCTGGCCCTGCTCCCAGGGGGCGTGGAACGGCACAGCCCCCAGTTTTTTCCAGGGCTACGACGGCGACGCCCGGGACGGTGAGACGGTCTCCTGGATCCTCGGCCTCCTGCACCGCCCCGCCCCCGATCGCCCGCGCCTCATCATGGCCTGGACCCGGGGCGCCGACCACGCGGGCCACGGCGAGGGGCCCGATTCTGAGGGCGTCCGTAAAGCCATGCGCGAGGCGGACCGGCTCCTCGCCGGCCTGAGGGCCGGCATCGCGGCCCTCGGCCCCTCCACCCCCGTGGACCTCCTCGTCGTGAGCGACCATGGGATGGCCCCCGTGAACCGGATGGTGGATGTGGTGAAGGTCATTCCCAAGGCGGGCTACTACCCCTTCATCGCCACCTCGGGCCCCCTCTGCAACGTCTACGTGAAGACAGAGGCGCAGCGGCGCGCCGTTGCCGCGAGCCTGGGCCGGCTCCCGCAGGGCATCCTATCCATGACGCGCGCCGAGGTGGAGAAGCGCTTCGGGTACGGCGGCGACCGGATGGGGGACTTCGTGCTCCTCTGCCCTCCTGGCGCCACCTTCGCAAGCTTTAGCCGGAAGGGCGACCGGGATGTGCCCCGCGGCATGCACGGCTACGACCCCTCACTCCCCGATATGGGTGGCATCTTCTATGCCGAAGGTCCCCAATTCCCTTCGGGAAAGACCCTGGCCGAGGTGCGGGCCGCGGACATCGCCCCCACCGTATGCGCCGTACTCCGCATCCCCCCGCCGCCCTCGGCGGCAGGGCGCAATCTCCTCGTTGGAAGCCCATGACCACCCGCCTCCCGAAGAGGGTCTGGCTCCTGCTCTTCGCCCAGATCGCCTCCCAGATGGGGGACGCGGCCTTCTGCGTTCTGCTCCTGTGGGCGGTGTTGGGCATGACCGACGACAAGTCCCTCGTCGGGGCCGTGGCCATGTTCAACTACCTGCCCATCCTCCTCTTCGGGATGGTAGGGGGCCTGGCCGCGGACCGCTTCCCCCGACGGGGCCTCATGATGGCTTCCGATGGAGCGAGGGCCGCCGTCGCCCTCTCCGTGCCCCTGATGGCCAGGTACGGCCTGCTGGGGCCGTGGGCGATGGCCGCCGCGGGCTTCTGCCTGTTCACGGCCTCCGCCTTTTTCAACCCCGCCCGAGACGCGTACATCCCCTCGCTCGTGGAGAAGTCCCAGCTCGCCCAGGCCAACGCGCTGGTGCAAGTGAGCGTGCCTATGGGGTGGCTCTTCGGACCGGCGCTCTGCTCGGTCTTCCTGGCGTGGGTCTCGCCCGTGGCCCTCGTGGGTGGCGTGGGACTGCTGTTCCTCGCCTCCGTCACCTTCCTCTTCTTTCTCCCAGGCGTGCCCGTCACGAGGCGCGAAAGCGCTCCTCCGGCGAAAGCCCTCGTGGAGGGACTGGTGGTGTCGTGGCGGGACGTGCGGTTGCGGTGGCTCCTGGCCATCACGGCCGTGGACAACCTTTTCATCATGGGGCCCGCCATCGTCGGGACACCCATCCTCGTGAAAATGCGATACGGGGGAACGGGAACCGGCTACGCCATGCTGGAGGCGGCCTTGGCCGTGGGCGTCTTCGCGGGCCTTCCCCTGACGAGCTGGCTCAACCGGAGGCTGGGACAGGGCAAGATCCTCATCGCGGGCATATTCCTGGATGGCATCACGTACCTGCCCCTCTTCTGGATTGACAACCTCTGGGCCGCGGGCATCACCATCGCCCTGCACGGGGTCTCCATACCGCTAATCACCGTGACCCGCGCCAGCCTCGTCCAGCGCATCGCGCCCCCGGCTCAGTTGGGGCGCGTTTTCGCCCTCATCGGCATGACTGTCCTGGGCCTGACCGCGGCCTCGTCCGGCCTCACGGGCCTGGCGGCCACACGGGTACCCGTGAACGTCATCTTCGGCGTCATTGCGGTGGGCGCGGCGCTGTGCGGGCCGGCGGCGTGGCTGAGCAGAGAGTTCAGGGAGGCCTGACCCCGCCGGGCGTCGGGTTAGAGTTCCGACTCCACGAGGGCGCAGAGGAGGTGCCCGATGACCGTGTGGAACTCCTGGATGCGCGGGGTCTGGAGGGATCCGTAAACAAGGGCCACGTCCACGATGGGGGCGATGGACCCCCCGTCCCGCCCCAGAACGGCCACGGTGCGGCACCCGACGCTCCTGGCTTTCTCGAGGGCGAGCCGTACGTTGGGAGAGTTGCCGCTGGTGGAGATGCCCACGGCGGCGTCGCCGGGCCGGGCGAGGCCCTCCACCTGGCGCGCGAAGACCTGGTCGAACCCGTAGTCGTTCCCTATGGCCGTGAGGGCCGAGGTGTCCGTCGTGAGGGCGATGGCCGCCATGGCGGCACGCTCCCTGAGGTATCGGCCCGTGAGCTCGGCGGCCCAGTGCTGGGCGTCGGCGGCGCTGCCGCCGTTGCCAAAGAAGAGGATCTTCCCCCCCCCCGCGAGGGCGGCGCGCAAGAGCTCCGCCGCGCCCATGATGGGCTCCCGCAGGGTCTCCAGGGCCTCGCTCTGGCGCCTCAAGTTCTCGCGGATCGAGTTCCTCTCCGCCTCGAAGACGCTCCCCATGCTCATGGTTTTCTCCTGCACCCTCGCCCGACGCGTGTTCCACGGATGGGCAGGGCCAAGTATACTCCAGCCATGGATCGCCTCGGCCCCCTCATCGCCACCGTCGCCGCGTCCGACGCATCGGGTGTCCCCGCTCTGGCCATGACAGCCCGCGCCGCCGGGGCCGACCGCGTGGAGATCCGGACGGACTGCCTCGGGCCCGGCGAAAATGCGTCCACCCTCCTCCCGCTGGCCGAGACCGTTCCCCTCCTCCTCTCGGGCCACCGCGACAGGCTGCGGAGCGAAGAGATTTCTTTGCTGCGGAGCGCCCAGGACCACGGGGCCTGGGTAGACGTCCCCTTCGCCGAAGATCTGCCGGAGGACCTCCACGGCCTGGACCGGTCCCGCCTTGTCCTCTCCTGGCACTCCTTCGAGGGGACCCCCGGCGATCTCCCCCGCGTGCTGGCCCGCATGCGCTCTCGCCCCGCGGCGGCTTACAAACTCGTCCCCACGGCTCGCGATTTTCCCGACGCCCTTGCCGTCCTGAGCCTGCTGGAGCGGGAGGGCCGGGGGGACCTCTGCGCCTTCTCCATGGGAGCGCCCGGCGTCCCCGTTCGGGCGCTGGCCCTGGCCTGGGGCTCCTGCGCCACCTACGCGGTCGCACCGGGGTGCGAGGCGGCGGCCCCCGGGCAGATGGCCATCGAAGAATTTCTCGTCACCTATCGCCCTCTCGATATCCGGAAAGAAGACCCCCTCTACGTCCTCGCGGGCTGGCCCCTGACCTACACCAAGACCCCGTCCTTCTTCAACCCGTGGCTCGATCGGTTGCAGCTCCCGGGCCGCTACCTCCCCTTCCCCTGCACCGACCCCCGCGACCTCCTCGAATCGGGCCTTCCCTTGCGTGGCGTGGCCGTCACCATCCCCCACAAGGAAGCCCCCCTGCGCCTCACCTCCAGGGCCTCTCGCCTGGCCAGGCTGTCCGGTGCATGCAACACGCTCGTACCCGACGGTCTGGGGTGGATCGCCGCGAACACGGATGTGTACGGCATCCGGCGCGCCCTGCGCGGCGTGCCGTCCGGTGCCCGCTGTCTCCTCCTGGGCGGCGGCGGGGCCGCGGCGGCGGCGGCTCTTGCACTGAGGGAACGGGGCCCGGTGGGGGTCTCTTGCCGGGACGAAGCGAATGCCCAGGCCTTCGCCCGCCGGTTCGGGCTGGAGGCAGTTCCCTGGCCAAGCCGGGAGTCCACCCCCTGGG
>JAKAJA010000055.1 GCA_021814085.1 Acidobacteriota bacterium
CCGCCTTCTCCGTGGCCTGGCCAAAGACCTCCTGGGAGGGGATGTGGACGGGATTGAGACGCTATGCGGGGAACTCTTCGAGGCCCACTGCGGGAACGTCCGTCAGGCGCTCCTGGACCTCTACGACCGGTGGGCCGCGGAACGGTGAGCGCGGACCTCGGGGCTAGGGAGCCGGTTCCGGTTCGAAGAGGCGTTCGAGGACGTTTCTCTCCACAGGATCCATCTCGAGGAACTCCACTCCCACCTCGAACTTGTCGCCCTTGGGTCGCTCGTACACAACGCGCACCTTCGCCTCGAGGACCCGTCCCTGGACGGAGATGAACATCATGAGGACGGAGCCGGGGCCGATGACCTCGTCATTAGCGAACATGCACCCGCCAAGGCCCACCTCCCGGGTCTTGCTGAACGCGCCCACGTTCTCGTCGTCGAGCTTCTTCACGAAAACGGGGTTTTCTGAAGGGATCCTGGGGAAACGTCGCTGCTGCTCGTAGGCATCGCTCATGGCGGACTCCGTGACAACCTGCTCATCACTTTAACCCCGGCGGGCCGGCGGCGCAACAACCGGGGAGTCCGTGGAGGAGCCCCCCTCAGGGGCGCCGTAGACTACTTCCCGAATGCAACCTTCCACGCCTCCTTTTCGTCTTAGGGAGCATGTGGGGGCGCTGCCCCCCTTGGCCAAGGAGAGGGACATGCGGATGAAAACGATCACCTTGTCGGCGCTCGCCCTGATGGCAGCCGTTGGCGTCCTGGCGGAAACAGCCACGTACCACACGGTGAAATCTTTCACTCCCAAGGCGGGAGGAACGCTGAAAGTGGAAGCGGCTTTCCAGGACATCAGGGTCGACGTGGCGCCGGGGACGGCCGTGGAAGTCACGGTAGACCTCAAGATCACCACCGTTCCCCAGGACCCCAAGGAGATCATCAAGGCCTTCGAGCCAGTCTTCGAGGAGACGGGCGACACCATTCTCGTCCGGTCCAAGAGCAAATCCGGGTTCACTTTCGGGTTTTCCAGCTCCTCCGGTACCATCGCCGTCCGCATGCCCCCCGGCATGCACCTGAACCTCCACACCGGCTCGGGAGACGTGTCGGTCAAGGGAGACCTGGGTGGAACGGACCTGATCTGTGAGACCGGGTCAGGCGACGTGAAGGTGGACGGGACCGCCCGGGACCTGCACGCCGAGACGGGCTCGGGGAACGTGGCGGTCGCCCTCTCCACCCCGGCGCGATCCGCCGGCGTCCACACGGGCTCGGGCGACGTGGTCTTCTCCGGTGGAGCCGCGACCTTCAAGGGTGAAGCGGGATCGGGGGACGTCACCGCCGACGGCCTGACGGGATCGGCCAAGATGGACACGGGTTCAGGGGACATCAAGGCCTCCTGGGCGCAGCTCTCCGCGGGCGCCACCGTCAAGACGGAATCGGGATCGGGCAGTGTCCGCTTGACCTTCCCCGGCAGCACCGCCTTGGGAGGCGCTCTGGACACGGGCTCCGGGAACATCCGGAGCGACTTCCCCGGGACCTCCAGCGACAGGGGCCGCCGCTGGGCCTTCGCGGGAGGACCGGGCGCCGGCCAGGTCTCCGTGGAAACGGGCTCAGGAGACATCACCGTCCTCAAGAAGTGACCGAACCCTCACCTGCAAACAAAAGGCGGCCGCCCACTTTAGGGCGGCCGCCTTTTGCTGCAAGAAGGTCGGATGTTGTCAGGGCCTGATCGTGGCGAGCATGAGGTTGGATTCCCCCGCGTGGTGCTGGTATCCGATGCCGAAATCCAGGGGCGCCACCGTCCCCGCACCGTGGTAGGCCTCCAGCAGGTCCTTCTGCTCAAACATCTTGAACAGTTTGATGGGCCCCTTGTAGGTGCCGTAGAACCGCACATCCCATTTCTTGGACTGGAAATATTTCAGGGGGATGCCCGAGTCGTCCTCCAGAACCGCCGCGGTCCCTGTGAGGATGAAGGTGCGCACCGTGGAGAAGTGATCTCGGAACATGAGGTAAGACGCGGCCTTCAGGAAGGTCGTGGGGCGAGGCATCTTCTGGAGGAAGGCGGTGAACTGGGGAACCTTCTTCAAGGCGGCGTCGGAGAGGTCCTGGGAAAAATAGTAGAGGGACTGGGTTGAAGCGGCCCCCTCCTTCTGGAAATCGACGCGTACGGCATGAGCCACCCCAGGGCCCTGCGGAGCCACGGGTGTCCCGTCGGCGGCCAGGGCGAGGGGCTGCACGTCGAGGATGCGGTGACCGGTTCCCGCCAGAAAGACCAGGAGGATGGGGAGGGTCCCCTTTTGCGTCAGTTCCTCTTCCATGTCGTTGGTGCGGAAGAAGCTGATCTGCAGGATGGGGGTGATGTAGGTTTCCATCTCCTTCAAGCTTTTGTCGAGGCTTTCGGGAGGAAGGGCCATGAGGCCGGGCACGGACCCCACCGGCTCGAGCCCTACGAGCACGTAAGCTTGGGCGTCGGGATAGAAGGCCGTGGCGTAGAGGATGTCGGGCCCTCCGAAGGGGTAGAACACCGTGGAGGATGAGGCCCGGATGGCGCCGAGATTGGCGTCGCTCCAGCGGCGCACCTTGGAGAGTCGGGCCGCTTCGTGCTGTTTCCACAGGTTCCCGAGGATGCGGGCGTGGGCCTTCCACGATGGCCGCTCCTGGATGGCCGCCAGTGGGCCGTCCCCCTCTACGGTCAGGCCCGCGAGAATGCGGGCGGTGTCCGTGAGGAGGCGGGACCGGTCCGTCACCTCGGGACCCTTTTGCGGAGGAGCTTCCTGGTGGGCCTCGGGCTGGACCGCGGGCGGAGCCGGCCGCTTGGCGGGCGCCTCGGGGGCGGGGGCACCCCGATTGCAAGAGAGGGCCAGGGCGGCGAGGGCGAGCGCGACGGGGAGGAGGGTTCGTGTGCTCATGGCGCGGTTGCGAGTCCTTTCCGGGCGGCGGGGAAATAGAGCAGGAGCCCCAGCAGGAGCGTCCCGAGCCCTGCCAGGGATTCGAAGGGTTTGTTCCAGAGGATGAAGGTGAGCATCCACCCGTTGATGGCGAGGAAGATGAGCGGCGTGAAGGGGTATCCCCAGGTGCGATACGGGCGATGGAGGTCCGGCTGGCGAAACCTCAGGACGAAAACACCCGCCACCGTCAGGAGGGTGGACAGGGCGAGGGTGAACCCGAGGAAGGTGATGATCCGCTCGAAGGTGGCGGTGAGGAGCATGCCCAGCACGAGGACCAGCTGGAGGAGGATGGCCCCCAGGGGAGCACCCGAGGCCGTGGTTCCCGCCAGACGTTTGAAGAGGGGGATATCCTCTCCCATGACCTGGGCGACCCTCGGTCCCGCCCACGTCATGGCGCTGATAGTGGAAACCAGGCCGAGGGAGATGAGCCCGCTCATGATGCGCCCGCCGAGGGGGCCGAAGATGTGGGCCGCCGCTATGGACCCCACCTCCACCTGCCCCGAGAGCTCCTCCATGGGCGCCGCCCGCAGGAAGACATAGTTGATCGCCACGTAGAGGAGCATGACCACGGCTGTTCCCGCCACCAGGGCCCTGGGCAGGTCCTTTCGGGGGTCTCGCATCTCGCCAGCCACGTAAGCCGCCGCGTTCCACCCCGAATAGGCGTAGGAAACAAAGACGAGAGAGACGGCGAACGGCCCGCCGAAGAGGAGGGCCCAATCGGCGGCCACCGGCATGAAGCTCAGGTCCTGCGGCCGGGCCATGAAGACGCCGCATAAGGAGAGGCCGGCGATGAGGAGGACCTTCAAGGTGGTAAAGGCCACCTGAAACCTCGCCCCGGCCGTCACGCCGCAGGCGTGGACGGCGGAGATGAGGCAGACCACCGCGGCCGCCACCAGGGTCGGGTGTGGGACGGGAGCCACCCGGGAGAGGTAGGCCGCGAGGGCCATGGCCGCGGCGGCCACGGGCGCCGCGAACCCTACGGTCAGGGAAACCCACCCGGAGAGGAACCCCACGGCGGGATGATAGATGACGGAGAGGTAGTTATACTCTCCACCAGAGCGGGGCAGGGCGGCGCCCAGTTCTCCGTAGCTCAGGGCGCCGCAGAGGGATGCCGCGCCGCCGATCACCCACAGGGCCAAGAGGGCGAAGGCGGAGTGAAAGGCCGCCACCTGAAATCCGAGGCTCGTGAAGACCCCCGTCCCCACCATGTTGGCGACGACGATGCAGGCGGCCGTGAACGCCGATATCCGGTGGTCCTGCTCGGCGGGGGTGCTATCCATGGTTCTGCGGCTCTGGTTCCACCTATGCCCCTTGAAGTGAGGAGCCGATTCTATGGGCGCGGCCATGACCTGTCAAGTGAAACCCCTCTTCCGTCTTGACTTCCGCCATTCCAGAGGCTAAAACCGTACCTGGTACGGGCACCTTTCAAAGAGGGCCACTGCATGCGTTTGCGGGACAAGATTCTAACCCTCCTCCTGACCTGCCTCTTTGCAACCCTCGTCCACGCGCAGGATCCCCCGCCGCCCCCGCAGGGTTCCCAGCCGATCCAGGCCCTCACTCCTTCCGAATCGCCGAAGGGCGCGAATGAGCTTCCCGCTTACAGCCCCGCGACTTACCCGATCTCCGCCCCGCCCGAAGGATTCCGCCTCGCTCCCGTGGTCATCACCGACCTTCAGGACACGCAGATGCAGTCCGGCCCCACGGAACCCGCATCCATTCTCCAGACGCGCCAGCGATTCGCCTCCGGCCGGGACAAGGTCCTCGTGGATATTTTTCGCCCCCGCGCCCCTGGGCGTTATCCCGCGGTCATCCTCCTGCACGGCGCCGATCCGCACCTGGGGGAAAAGCACTATTACGAGATGGCGGAGGATTTGGCCAATTCGGGGTTCGTGTGCCTCTTCGTGCGTTACTACGACCGGGGCCGGCGCGGGAGGGGGAACCGGAGCGACTGGACTCGCACCATCGGCGACGCCCTCACCTTCGCGGCGACCCTCCCCGATGTGGACAAATCGCGGATGGCACTCCTCGGCTACTCCCTCGGCGCCTTTCTGTCCCTCACCTACGCCCCAACCGACCCGCGCGTCCAGGCGGTGGTCGCCTACTACGGCGGAATCTCGCCCGGGGACATGTCCGAGGCCATGGAGAACATGCCGCCTACCCTTTTGCTCCACGGCACCTATGACCGTACGGTTCCCGTGAGGCGTTCCATCGACGCCTTCGAACAACTCCGCCTCAAGGCCAAACCCGTGGACGTGGTCATATACCCCAAGGTGGGGCACGGCTTCACCCTCCACACCCGGGGCGGCTGGGACGAGGTCGTGGGGGAAGACTCCTGGAGCCGCACCATCGCCTTCCTGAATTTCCACCTCAAGTACCCCGCCTGGACACCCGAGGTCCCCCTGCCCGATCCCCAGGGGCCCGCGGACGGAAAGGCTTCACCGCCCCGCCGCGACCTCTTCCCGGGCCTGCCTACCCTAAAGGTGCCCTACCTGGAGAAGCTGGAGGCCGAAGGCAGAGGAACCGTCCTCGTCGATCCCACGGCCGAGGAGATCAAGGCCTTGTCCACCAAGCTCCCGCCCCCGCGGCACCGGCACTCCGCCAAGAAGGCCCCGGCTAAGGGGAAGACCTCCGCCCAGACACCAAAATCGGCACCGCCGAAGAAGCCCTAGCGAAGAATCAGAGGCGGGACTGCTGTCAGGAGCGGGGATCACTTCACCTTGCTCAGGAGCCCGTCCAGGAGCCCGTCGAAAAGGGCCGGATCGTCCATCATCAACCAGTGGCTCAGGTCCTTCACCTTCACGGCCGGGAGGTTGGGGACGAGATTCTGGTAGCTTGATGGGCGGTCGCTGCCCGGCAGGACTACGGTGAGCATAGGGCCCTTGAACGCCTGGAGGGCCGGAACGGGACCGTAGGCGGCCAAACCGGCGTAGGCGGCTCGCACGACCTCCGGCTTCGTCCGATCGAGATCCTGAAGAACCATGTTCCGCGTTGCGGCCTTAGCGTTTTCGAGGTTCACTCCGAACCAGCCCTTCATGAAGGCCATGTACCCCGGGGGCTCCATGCGGCCGAGCATGGAGGCGAGGCGGTCTCGGGGCAGACGGGTCACGTCGCCCGCCGGGTCCGCGAACAGTATCCCCGCCACTCGGTCCGGTTGGGCCGCGGATACGGCGAGGACGACGGCGCCGCCCATGGAGTGCCCCACGAGGACGAAACGCTTGATGTTCAGTGTATCGGCCACGGCCAGCACATCCGAGGCCAGGGCAGGAATGGAGTAATCCCCGTTCGCGGCGCGGCCCGACAGCCCATGTCCGCGGAGATCCAGCGCTACCGCGCGGCGGGTGTGCCGGACGTGGTCGAGCTGGGCACGCCACATCCGCAGGTCTCCGGCCAGGCCGTGCACGAAGATGACGGGCACTCCCGGCCCCGATCCACCGTCCTCGTAATGGATGCGCGTTCCGGCGCCCTCGGCGAAGGTGGGCGCTCCCTTGGGGGAGTGGCCTGCATTGCCCTGCCCGCGGCTGCCCCCGGTCAGGAGAAGGAGGGCCAGGAACAGGCTGCAGAACCGCGTGCGATGCATGGGCACCTTCCGAAATGAGTATAGCCCTTCGTGGCAGAGGTTGGACCTCGGCCCGCTGGCCCACCCGCCAGGAACTGCGCGACCGGCCTTGCCCCGTGAGGCGATCGGTTCTAAAGTTCATCCATGAGGCGCTTCGACTCCAGGCAGCATTCCTTCCTCTCGACCCTGCTCCACGAAGCCTCGCGGAGAAGCCCAAAGCAGATCCTCCCTCCCCTCGTAGCCACCCTCTTCATGGGTGCGATCCTCTTCCTCTGGGCCCCGCCCCTGATGGCCCTCGATCCCACCAAGGCGGTCACACAATACGCCCACGACTCCTGGACCACGGAGGGCGGCCTTCCCCAAAACTCCGTGTGGGCCCTCGCCGAGACGCGGGACGGCTACCTCTGGATCGGCACGCAGGAAGGGCTGGTCCGCTTCGACGGCCTGCGGTTCACGGTCTTCGACCGGGAAAACACCGAGGCCTTCAAGAGCGCCGAGGTGACCGCCCTCCTGGAGGGCAAGGACGGCACCCTGTGGGTAGGCACGCGCGGCGCCGGTGTCCTCCATTACGTGGCGGGACAGTTCCGCCCTTTTACATCCAAAGACGGCCTCGTGGACGACGTCGTCATCCACCTGTTCCTAGATTCTCGGGGCGCCGTGTGGGCCATCACCGAAGGCGGCCTGAGCAGCATACAGGGGGAGAAGGTCAGCGCATATCCGGGGCTCCCCGGCCTCGCCGGAGGCACCGTCCGCGCGCTCGCGGAGGATTCCCGGGGGGTCGTTTGGGTCGGCACCTCCGATGGGCTTTCGGCCCTCCGCGAGGGGCACGTGACCAGCCTGGCCACAAGAGACGGGCTCTGCGACAACAGCGTCCGCGCGGCCTGTTCCGACAAGGGGAAGGGGCTCTGGATCGTCACCGACGGCGGGATCAACACGTGGGACGGAGCGAAGCTCTCCTGCGTGCTGAAGGTGCCCCTGGGGGCCTACGTCGTCAAGTCCTGCCTCGTGGATTCCTCGGGCACTCTGTGGATGGCCACGCAGAAGGGCGTGCTGAAATTCGCCTCGGGAAGGCTGAGCCACTTCACCGCGGCGGACGGAGTCTCCAACGACGACGTCCGAATTCTCCACGAGGATCGGGACGGGAACCTTTGGATCGGCACCATGGGTGGCGGGCTCGTCCGATTGAGCAAGGGCACCTTCAGCCGGCTGAGCTCGGAGGAGGGCTTCGTCGGAGACCAGGTGGAAGTCCTCTTCGAAGACCGCGAGGGAAGCCTGTGGGTCGGCACGGACGACGGCGGGCTCCACCGCCTGAAGGACGGCAAATTCACCGTCATCGGAAAGCCCGAGGGCCTCTCCCACGATCTGGTGTGGGGCATCTACCAAGACAGACAGGGGGCCGTGTGGATCGGGACCGACAACGGCATGAATCGCCTCGCGGACGGGAAGGTCACCTCCTACTTTAAGAAAGATGGCCTCTCGAACACCATCGTTCAGACTTTCTACGAGGATGCCGCCGGAGACCTCTGGGTCGGTACCTGGGGCGGTGGCGTCGGCCGGATGAGAAAGGGCAAGTTTCTCCCCTTCCCCCACCAGGAGGAACTCTCCAGCGACTACGTCACGGACATCGTGGGCGACAGGTCGGGGACCCTCTGGATCGCCACGTCGGAGCACGGCCTGAGGCGTCTGAAGGGCGGCGAGCTGACCACCTACACCACGAGGGACGGACTCTCTCACAACAAGGTCCGCGTCATTCGGGAGGATCGGGCGGGCAACCTCTGGATCGGCACGAACGGGGGACTAGACCTTTTCCAGGATGGGCATTTCAAGGCCTTCACCACAAAGGACGGGCTCCCGGGAAATCAGGTCTGCGAGATTTTCGAGGGGACCCAGGGGCGGCTGTGGATCGGCACGGTCAACGGAGGTCTCAGCCGTTTCGAGGGGGGCAAGTTCACGAATTACACAAGCAAGGAGGGGCTCTTCAGCGACGCCGTCTTCGGCATCCAGGAAGACGGGTATGGGAACTTCTGGATGACGTCCAACAAGGGGTTGTTCCGCGTCAGCAAGCGGGAGCTCGATGAGCTGGACGCGGGGAAGCGCAAGCGGCTGAACTGCGTTTCCTACGGCCTCGCCGACGGGATGCGCAGCTTTGAATGCGACGGGACTACTCAGCCCTGCACCTGCAAAACGCGGGACGGCAGCCTGTGGTTCGCCACTACCAAGGGCGCTGTCATCCTGCGCCCGGGGCCCATCCCGGAGAACATGGCCCCGCCCCCCGTGGCCATCGAATCGGTGACCGTCGACGGCACCCAGGTGGACCCATCGAAGCCCGCCGAGATTGGCGCCAGAGCGCGAGAAGTGGAGTTCCGCTTCACGGCCCTCAGCCTCCTCTGGCCCGAGAAGATCCGCTTCCGGTACACCCTCAAGGGCTACCAGGACGGCTGGGTGGATCTCGGCCGCGGTCGCGACCGGCTCGCCAGCTACAACAACCTTCCCCCGGGGCGGTACACCTTCCGGGTCGTGGCCGCCAACAACGATGGGGTCTGGAACGAGACGGGCGACTCCTGGAGCTTCC
>JAKAJA010000056.1 GCA_021814085.1 Acidobacteriota bacterium
CAACAGGGCGGACACGGAAGATATCCTGCAGGACACCTTCTTCCGGTTCTTCCAGGCCGTACACCGGGTGAAGCCCTGCCAGGACCCCTTCCCCTTCCTCAGGACCATTGCGGTGCGGCGCACCTACAGCCTCCTCGGCAGGGGTGGACGGGGAAACGTGTCCCTGGAAGACCTCCCCGAAGGCCTCCCCGAGCTCGCCATCCAGGGCCATCAGTACGAGATCAGGACCCTCTACCGATGGGCCGATACCCTCCCGCGCGCCCAGAGGCTCGTGTTCCTACTGAGGGACGTCCTGGGGATCGAAGACGCCGAGATCGGGCGGCTGATGGGGATAAGGGAGGTGACGGTCCGTCGCCATGCTTCGCTCGCCAGGCAGGCCCTCGAGCGGGGGGCGGACAAAATTCGCTAGGCCTCTTCAGACCCCACTTCGGCTGGCAGGATGCGGCCCTCTTCGTCGCAGATCACACCTCCGCCTGCCCCCTTGGCCATCAGGAGATGATCGCTCGCCCTGCCGAGCAGCTGTCCGGGCGTTGAATCGTGGGGATCCAACACGGCAAGGCCGAAAGAAAAGCCCGTGTCGGCGGCACCTTGCGGCAGCATGTCCTTCAGCCAGCGATCCATGTTCTTCTGGAGCCTGTTGAGGGTCACTCCGGCGCCATCCGGCGGGGTCTCCATGAGGAGGAACACGAACTCGTCCCCGCCAAATCTAGCCAGGACGTCGTTCCGCCGCAGGTTGCGGAGGAGGAAGTCGGCCACGGCCACGAGCAGCGCATCGCCCTTGAGGCGCCCGTGTGTCTGGTTGTAGGCCTTGAACCCGTCCAGGTCTAGCATGACGACCGTCATGCTGTTGCCAAGCTTTCGGCTGTACTCGAACTCGAGCGCGAGAACCTCTTCGAAATATTGACGGTTGTAAATCCCGAGCAGCGGGTCGCGAATGGACGAATCTCTCATGGGCCTTGATTTGGCCACGGTGTCGATCATCACGGCGACGGCCACCACGAGGGTGAGCGCTCGTCCCAGTTGCATGGGCCAGCTGAATGCCCCGTAGTTCGGGTCGGCGGCAACTTGCGGCAAGCCGTATGCGAAATGGCCGATAGCCACCAGGAAGGTATATTCGACCAGAAGAAGAGCCCCCCCGAACATGGCCAGGCGCATGTCGAAACGTCGGCCCGTCAAGGCGATGGCGATGAAATAGAGAAGGAAGGACGTCTGGCTGTTCACGGCCACGATTCCCCGCCCCACCATCATGAAGCCGAGGAGGGCGAAGGTGACCAGCGAGGTGTCTACGGTAACGGTAGTGTACTGGACCCACCGAAGGGTGGCCGGGTACCGGAGGAGGACAGCGACCACCGAGGTGTAGGCCAACCCCACGCCCAGGAAGACTAAGCCGATCAGGTCCTCCTTGAACCAGCCTCCTCTCGCCCCGCCGAGCAGCGAGACCAGCGCCAGGAGCACTATCATGAAGAGCCGCCAGCCATTGACCTGCCGCTCGTTTCGCAGCCCAACGTCGGCGGCCGCAAAGCCCTTCTCCCGCAAGATCTCAAACCAGGGATACGCCCTCATTGTTCTCACCTTTATCAAATCCATCCCCTCAACCGAGGGTGCGTTTTCTCATAGGGTACGCCCACGGAGCCCTCCGCAACAAGCGGCAGGGAGTCCGCCGCCCGCACCCATTCCCAACCAGCGTTGCCGGGGAAGCTCCTGTCCCCTATAATGGTTTGGAAGGAAGGGCGAAGGCAGTGGATCTTGCCAAGATTCGCAAAAAATCTCGTTCCGGGCAGGCCGGTTCCAAGACGGGCGCCGACCCTGAGCGTGAACCCGAATCGGTCCGTGCGGAACCGGCCCCGGCCCCATTGGCCGAGGAACCCGAACGGGAAGGCATGCTCGGCGTACCACCCGAGGTGGCCCCAGCTCTTCCCGATCAGGTGGCGGTTGTCTCACTGCCGGAGATCCCGCAGGAGGATTTGCCCAGCGTGGCGGGAGAGCGTCTCCTCGTCTTCGACCTGGACGGAGAGAAGTACGCCATCCCCATCCACGAGATCGCGCAGATCATCCATATGCCCAGGGCCACCCCCGTCCCCAACGCCCCGCCCTTTCTGAAGGGAATATTCTCCCTGCGGGGCCGCATCGTGTCGATCATCGATGTGGCCAAGCGTCTTGGTCTCGACCGTCCGCCGCCCGAGGATCCCAAGGTGGTCGTGCTGGACATGGGGGCGGACCATTTCGGTCTCCTCGTGGACCGCATCGATCTCGTCGTAGAGGTGAACCTCGGTGCTCTGGAACCGGTGCCAGAAGGATTCAAACCCATCCTCCAGGAGTTCGTGGAGGGTGTGTTCCACCACAAGGGGAGGGCCGTCGGGTTTCTCAACCTGCCCATGTTCCTGGCTTTTGACGTCTGATTCCTAGGAGCGGCCCGCCATGTTCGTCCAGTGCCCGAACTGCCTCAAGCGCTACCGCCTCAACGAAAGCCAGGCCACGCTCCTCAGGATACGATGCCGCAGTTGCAGCACCGAATTCCTCGTTTCTCCATCCGTCCAGTCGCGCCACGTGCTGGCGGGATCGCAAGAGGGCGCCACGGCAATCGTGGCGGACATCCAGAGGGACTTCCGCAACGTCCTCGTGGATCTCCTCCACCGTCTCGGCCTCCACCTCATCGTGACGGAGGACGGGCTCACGGCCCTCGAGGACGTGCGCGCACTCAAGCCGCGGCTCCTCCTGGTGAACCCCTACCTCCCCGGCCTCATGGGAACGGAGTTGGTAACTCGCATCCGCGCCGAGGTCACCGCGCCCCCCACCATCATCCTGCTCGGGGCTATCCACAGCTCGAAGCGATACAGGAGGCTGCCGAACTCCCTCTACGGGGCGGACGACTACATGGACGAGGGTGGGACGGACGACGCCATCATCCGAAAGATCGAATACCACCTGCAGATCCCCCACACCATCACCCCCCAGCTGTCGGGGGCCGATGAGGAGGCTCTGAGGCTGGCCCGGTGTGTCTTCGCGGACCTGCTCGTCTACGACCCCCAGAGGATGGCCCAGGTGAAGAGCCCGGACGACTTCTTCCGGCTCTTCAAGGAGGAAGCCGCCGAGGGGAAACGCTACATCGAAACAAGGAAGCGCGGGGCCTCGGGCCTCCTGCAAGAGGTGGTGGCCAGCTACCTTCGCGGCGCATGACGGGGGATCGTGCATGAGTACTGATTACGCCCAAGTGATCTCATCGTCGGACGTGGAGGCCCGCCGGAGGGCGGCCATCGCCCTTGCCGACGAAGGGCCGGAAACGTCGCTGCGCTGGCTGGACACCCTCCTCGGCGATCCCAACTGGCGCGTCAGGAAAGCGGCCGTGGAGTCGGTCCTGTCTTTCCCCACGGAGGGCGTTCTCCCCATCCTCATTCAGGCCTTGTACGACCCGGCCAACGCGGGAAAGCGCAACTCCGCCTACGAATGTCTCGTCAAGGCGGGCCCCGCCGTCCTCCCATTCGTCTACGACCACCTCGTGGACGAAGACCTGGACGTGAAGCTGGCCCTCATCTCCCTCCTCGGGGAGATTCCCAGCCGAAATTCCGCGCCTCACCTCATCTACTACCTTAGCCACGACAACATCAACATCGTTTCGGCGGCCATCACCAGCTTGGGACGCCTGAAAGACGCGGGCAACCTCCCCGTCCTCGTGGACCTGTTCCAGCGCCAGGATGACTGGGTGTGGTTCCACCTCATCGAGGCTCTGAGCGGTTTTGGCGGGCCCGCCGCGACGCGCAAGTTGGTGGAGCTCTACGAGCACTCCAAGTACCGCAAGGCCGTCCTCAAATCCCTCGGCCGAATGGCCGACCTTCAGACCGTGTCCTTCCTTCTGGAGAGGGCCGCCGCCCCGGACTCACCCCTCCTGGCCGTCATGGAAGCCCTGGGACAGATCCACAACTCCAACATGCCCGAGGCCCTCATGCCGCGCCACCACCGCGAAGTCGTCAGGCAGATCCAGCTCCATTTCCCCATGGAGCTCCTCTCTCGCATGGAAACCATCTGGGACGGCGCAAAAGTCCCCGAGCGGCGCGGCATGATCCTCGTGGCCGGGGCCTTGGCCGATCTATCCCTCCTGGACCACGTGCTGGCCGACCTGGGCAACCCGTACCTCCAGCGCGACGCCTACAACGCGGCCCTCGCCTACGGCCAGGCCGCTGTCCACCACCTCATCGCCCGGCTCAACGGTTCGCCTCCCCAGGAGCAGCGCCTGCTCCTGATCCGTCTCCTGGCCGCCGCCGGGGGCGCCGAGGCCGTCGTGCCCCTCCTGAACCAGACCTTTGACGATGACGTTCAGGTCCGGATGGAATCCCTGACGGCTCTCGGCGAGGTAGATGATCCCCGCTGCCTCCAGAAGCTCGTGGCCGTCCTGCGGGAGCCCGATCTGGCATTCCACGACCCCGCCCTGAGATCGGCGAGGAAGCTCTCCGGCCGCAACCCCGAGAACCGCGCCAGGCTCGCCGCCTCCGCTGAGAGCATGGTCACGGACGGGGAGGAGAGCGTGCGCTCAGCCGGCTATGCCCTCCTGGCCGAGGGGCACCCCGGGGAGACGTCCTTCCTCCTCCCCGGCCTTAGGGACGGGTCCCCCTCGGTGAAGCAATCCGTGGTCAGGATTATCGCCCAGAAGGGGGATCCCTCCGTGTTCGGGTCCCTTGTCCCCATGCTGGGGGACGACAGCCCGCGAGTCCGCCGGGCGGTGATCTCCGCCCTGGGACGGGAACTCCTGTCGCGCCAACCCGAGATTCTCATCACCTCCCTGTCGGACCCGGACGTCTGGGTCAGGGCGGAGACGGCCTTCTTCCTGGCCCAGAGCACGGACCCTGCCATCAGCCAGTCCCTCCTGCGGGCCCTCGAGGAGGACGACCTCCCCGTGCGCCTGGGAGCCCTGCGGGGCCTTGCCGAGGTGGGGTGCGGCAGCCTCTTCCGGTCCGTATTGGACCTGGCCACGCGGCCAGACGGTGCCGTGGAAGTCCGGCAGGCGGCCCTCGCGGCGCTGACCAAATCGGGCCGCCCGGATGCGGTCAAGGCCCTCACCGACGCGCTCCAGGAACACCACTGGGAGATCAGGTCCACGGCCATCGAGCTCATGGGTGCTTCGGGGGACCGGCGCTTCATCCCCATTCTCCTGCGGGAACTCGAGCGGGACCAGGACGCCCTCGTGCGCCAGACGGTCATCCACGCCCTCATCGCCCTCAAGGCCATCGAGGCCGTTCCCAGGATGCTGAACTACCTCACGGACCCGGCCCTCAAGGACGCCACCTTCGCCTTCTTCACGTCCCTGGGGCGGGAGCACGTCCGGCTCATCGAAAACGAGGCGCAGTCCGTGGATTTCCAGACAAAACTCATCCTCATCGAAATACTCAAGCACCTGGAGAACCTCTAACCACGGCCATGTGGACCCAGAACGAAGGCCCCGAAAAGCCGCTCCTCGACGACGACCTGTACAGGAGGTACAGCGCCGTCATCCACGACGAAACGGGCCTCTCCTTCGGCCTGAGCTCCAGGTTCTTCCTCGAGCGGCGCCTCGAAACCAGGATGTCCGCCCTGGGGGGGATGAACCCGCGGGACTATCTGAATTTCCTCCTCTACGATCCCGACCGCTCCCAGGAGTGGGACCTCCTGGTGACGGTCATCACCACCAACGAGACCTACTTCATGAGGGAGCTCAAGCAGCTCAAGTGCTTCCAGCAGGACATCCTGCCCGCCCTCTGGGAGCGCAGCGGGAGGACCAAAATTCGTGTCTGGAGCGCCGGCTGTTCGAGCGGCGAGGAGCCCTTCAGCCTCGCCATCCTCATCAAGGAGTCGGGCCTCTACCCCGATGGGGCGGTTGACATCTACGCCACGGACATCAACTCCCGGGTCCTGGCCAAGGCCAAGGCGGGCATTTTCACGGAGAGCTCCTTCCGAGCCGTGGACCCCTCTTTCAAGGCCGCGTGGTTCACCGAGGAGGAACCCGGCCGCTTCCGCATCTCCGCGGCCCTGCAGAGGACCGTCACCTTTTCCCGCCTGAACCTCTTCGACTCCCCGCGCTACGCCTTCCTTCCCGTCTTCGACGTCATCTTCTGCAGGAACGTGATCATCTACTTCGACCTCGAGGCGAAAGTGAAGGTCATCGAGCGCTTCAACGAGAAGCTCAAGCGCCCGGGCTATCTGCTCCTGGGCCACTCCGAGAGCCTTATCTCGGTCACCGATAAATTCAAGCTGGTGCACCTCCCCGGCGACCTCGTCTACATGAAGGAGGGTGCGTGAGCAAGATACGCGTCCTGGTGGTGGACGACTCCTCGTTCAACCGGAAGATCATCTCGGAGATCCTCGGCAGCTCCGGCCAGATCGACGTCGTGGGCACGGCTTTCGACGGCGAGGACGCCATCCGCAAGATCCTCCAGCTGAACCCCGACGTCATCACCCTCGACCTGGAAATGCCCCGCATGGACGGATTCGCGGTCCTCCGATGGCTCATGGTCAACCGGCCCCTTCCCGTGCTGGTGGTTTCCTCCAGGGAGTCCAACCGGTCCGTCTTCAAGGCCCTCGATCTGGGGGCCGTGGACTTCGTGGTAAAACCATCCAGGACCGCCTCCCCGCAGCTCAAGCTTATCGAGGACGAACTCCTATCCAAGATCCTCGCCATCCCCCAACTCCGGTTTGACCACATCCGGCAGCGGGTGGCCCAGGCCCCCGTCATCCAGACCCCCGTCACCCTCCCACGATCCCAGGGGGACAGAACAGCCGAAATTATCGCCATCGCCGCCTCCACGGGAGGGCCGCCGGCCATCCAGCAACTCCTCGCGGGCCTCGCACCGGCCCTCGCCTCCCCCATCCTCATATGCCAGCACATGCCCCCCGTCTTTACCCGGCTCTTCGCCGAGCGCCTTGCCGGCATCACTAAGCGGGTGGTGAAGGAGGCCGTTGACGGGGAGGCCCTCTTCCCCAGCCATACTTACATCGCACCCGGCGGCAAGCAGCTTCGCCTGGTGGGGTCGGACGGCACGCCCCGCATCATGGTCACCGACCGGAGGCCAGAAGACCGATTCGCCCCCTCGGCGAACCTCCTTTTCCACAGCGTGGCCAAGGTCTACGGCAAGGCTTGCTTGGCCATCGTCCTTACGGGGATGGGCGATGACGGGAGGGAGGGCGCCCAGGCCCTCCATCAGATCGGGGCCACGGTGGCGGCTGAATCGGAGGAATCGGCGGTCATTTTTGGCATGCCCAGGGAGGTCATCAAGGCCGGGGTCGCCGACCACGTCCTGAACATCCAGGGGATGTCGGATCTCATCAACAGGAGCGGACTTCTCAACGCGGCATTGATGGGCCCCGGTTGACCTCCCGAGGGAGGCCGGCCACCGTTGCATTGCCTGGAGGGCGTGATATCATATTACCTAGCGGGAGCTGACATGGTCGAAGACCATAGCGACATCTTCAAAAAGAGCCAAGAGTTCCTTCAGATGCTGTCCAAACAGAAGGACTTCATCCAGGGCCTTTTGAAAGAGAACGAGCGCCTGCGCTACGAACTGGTCGCCCTCCGCCCCCGGCATGGGGACGCGGACAGCCTCTTCCAGCAGGAGATCGACCTTCTGAAGAAGCGGGTCGACCAGCTCGAGAGGGAAAAGCGAGAGCTCGCCGAGAACTACCAGAAGGTCGAGGAGGAGAACAAGGACTTCGTCCAGCGCTACATCGAGATCGAGGAGCAGAACAACAACCTCGCCAACCTCTACGTGGCCTCCTACCAGCTGCACTCCACCCTGGACTTCCAGGAAGTCGTCCACATCGTCATGGAGATCATCATCAACCTCATCGGCGCCGAGGTGTTCTGCATCATGCTCCTGGACGAGAAGACCAACGAGCTGGGGGTCATAGCCCACGAGGGGCACGACGCGGACGTCACTTTCGCCCCGGTGCGCATCGGCGAGGGCGTCCTGGGCACCGTGGCCAAGACGGGCGAACCCTACTACATCAATCAGGCCGACTCCTCCTACAAGGTCGACTTCCTCCATCCCATCGCCGCCATCCCCCTTAAGATCAAGGAAAATGTCATCGGTGCCATCTGCATCCAGAAGCTGCTCGTGCAGAAGGACGCCTTCACGGCCGTGGATTACGAACTCTTCTCGCTTCTGGCCGCCCATGCGGCGACGGCCATCTTCTCCAGCAAGCTCTACTCCCAATCCGAGCGCCGGCTGACGACCATCCAAGGCTTTCTCGACCTTCTCACGGCACCGGCCACGAAAGGATAGGCAAAGGGGATACGATGGAAGGGTTGCGATTCCTCGTCGTCGAAGATTCTCCCACGATGCGGCAGCTCATATCCTTTTCCCTGAAGCGCTTCAAGGGATGCAAGATAGTCGAAGCGGTGGACGGGGTGGACGCCCTCAAGAAGCTCCAGACCGAAGAAGTGGACATGATCCTCACGGACATCAACATGCCCGTCATGGACGGCCTCAAGCTGGTGTCCCTCGTCCGCCAGAACTCCAAGACCAAGGAGCTCCCCATCATCATCATCACCACCGAAGGGGCCCAGGAAGATCGCGACCGCGGCCTGGCTCTCGGTGCCAACGCATACATCTCCAAACCCATCCAGTCCTCCCACCTGCTCAAGGTCATCGGGGACATCCTCGAGAAGGCCAACTGATCCACCGGCTCGATCGCGGCCCATGCGACGCCCCGTCCACAAGCACCCTTCCCTCTCCCCCCTCGGCGGTCGTTCCGAACCGAGGCGCCTCCGCATGGACCTCATGTTCCTGGGGTCGGCCTACAGGGGATGGCAGGTTCAGGCTCGCGGCACCACCGTCCAGGGCCTCATGGACGAAGCGCT
>JAKAJA010000057.1 GCA_021814085.1 Acidobacteriota bacterium
CCTTGCGGTCCTGCCGCGCGTAACCGTAGTAGGGGATGACGGCGTTGATGCGCCGGGACGAGGACCGCTTGAGGGCGTCGATGATGAGGAGGAGCTCCATGAGGTTGTCGTTGACGGGCTGGCAGGTGGGTTGGATGACGAAGACGTCCTGGCCCCGGACGTTCTTCAGGACCTGGCAGTAGTTTTCCCCGTCGGAAAAGTTGTAGAGCTTCATCTCGCCCAGGCTGGTTTCGAGGTATGAGGCGATCTTCTCCGCAAGATCGAGGTTGCCGCGTCCCGACAGAACCACCGCTTTCCCATCCATGAGTCCCACCCTTTCTGCGCTGCGCGACGTGTTGGCTGGGGAGGAAGGATTCGAACCTTCGATAGCCGGTTCCAAAGACCGGTGCCTTACCACTTGGCTACTCCCCAGGACATGCGTGAGGTGTGCCGACGCCAACAGGATAGCTCCGGAGCGCCCGGGGGGCAAGTTTGGCATGGCACGGGAGCCGAATCGGCGCGGCCCCCCACAAACGAACAGGCCGGCACGAGGCCGGCCCGGGGGAACTTTCGCGGGGGGAAGGTCAACCGCCGCCCTCCGCGGCACGCGGGGGCGGTGCATCGGGAACAATCTCGGGGCCGGGCATATCGGCCGCCTCGGCCGCGGTGACGGGCTTGGGGTTCTTCGCCATCTCGGCCTGGTAGGCTGCGATGACGTCGTCCTCCAACATCTTGCGCGTCTCGCTGTTGAGCGGGTGGGCGATGTCCTTGAACGTTCCGTCACGCCGCTTCTTGCTCGGCATGGAGAGGAACAGCCCCTTGTTGCCCTCGATGACCTTGATGTCGCTCACGATGAAGCACTGGTCGAAGATGATGGACACGAAAGCTTTCAACTTGGGCTCATCCACCGGGAAGATCCGGATGTCGGTGATCTTCATGGGAGGGTCTCCTTATCCATTCGTGGCAGTGTACGTTCCCAGTAGTCTTTCCGGGACAAGGTCTCGGTCAGGACCACGCTGGTTCCCCGATGCGCCATCCTCCTGTATGCCTCTTGAGCCCTGGCCCGGCTTTGAAAGAAGCCCACCCAAGACGATCCCGACCCGGCCAGCAACACCCGACTCGCCCCGGCGTCCGCAAGGGCCTTGGGTAGGAGTGCGCCCTCGCCTCGCCGCTCACCGGCCACCTCCTCGAAACCGTTAAACAACAAGCCGTCGTCGAGCCTGCCGTCCGCCACCCCCTGAACGATGCTAAAAATTCTATTCCCGGGTTCCGCGGCTGTCAACCGGGCGTCCAGGCGTCGGTATGCCTCCGCCGTGGCCATGCCCGAGGCCGGCTTCACGATGAGGAGGTGGTAGCGGGGACCGTCAGGCAGGGGATAGATCTCTTCGCCCCGGCCGATACCCAGGGCCGTGCCCCCGACGAGGAAGTAGGGGACGTCGCTGCCGAGGCAGGTGGCTATGGGGAGGAGGCTCGATGCGCCCGA
This sequence comes from Acidobacteriota bacterium, assembly GCA_021814085.1. Lineage (GTDB taxonomy): Bacteria > Acidobacteriota > UBA4820 > UBA4820 > DSQY01 > JAKAJA01. Next base: position 1,463 of record JAKAJA010000057.1, read on the forward strand.
CGGCAGGCGCCAGAGCCGGGCCAGGGCGACGAGGGTCACCGCGGCATCCGAGCTGCCGCCGCCCAGGCCCGCCTGCGAAGGGGTTCGCTTGGTGAGGTGGACCCGCGCCCCCTTTGCGCAGCCCATGGCTTCCCGGAGGGCCGAGGCGGCCTTCACCACGAGGTTTTCCGGGCCTGTGGGCAGCGACGGGTCGGAGCACGTGAACGTGAATCCCGACGCGGCCGGGAAGAAATCGAGGGTGTCGCACAGAGAGATGCTCTGCAGGACCGTCCGGATCTCGTGGTACCCGTCCGGTCTCTGTGCCCGCACATCGAGGCCGAGGTTGATCTTGGCGTGGGCCCTGTAGCGCAGGGTGGTCACGGGGAGGTCTCCCTAAGGACTTCCTCCAGGGATGCGGGGGCGAGATCGAGACCGGGCGGGGGCTGGAAGGCACTCTCCGGGAAGCTGCCCTCCTGAAAACTTTTCCAATCCACTTTCAGTTCGGTCCCTCCCGGCGTCCTGCAATCGGCCGTGACGAAGCCCAAGGGCGATGAGGCTTGGGGTTTGAGGTGGCATTCCACGGTGCCCGTCCCGTTGTCCCAGGAAATGGCCGTCGTACCCCTCTCCGTGGCCTGGAGGGTCCTGATTCCCGCCGGTGTGCGGCCCGTGAACAGGAACCAGAGGTCGGCGGGCGCCCAGGGGATTTCGCTGGAAGGGGCGGTCCACGTGAAGAGGAGGCCACGGCGGACATCGACGAGCCGGGCTCGATCGCGCTCGACCAGGAGGAGCAATCTGGCGGCGCCCGAGGGGCCCCTCAATTCGATGCGCGCTCCCCGGGCGGGATCAACGGCACACCCCCCCTGGGCGGTGAAACCGTGGGACCTGAGGGAGACGGTCATCTGGAGAGAGGCGGAGTAGGGCTTCGCCGGAGGAGGGAGGAGGCGGATGTCTACCCGCTGGGTTGCGCAGCCCAGGAGGCCGAGGGGAAGGAGGAAGAGGAGGAGACGAAGCCTCCTATCCGCCCCACTCAAAGCGTATCTCCTTGTTGAACTTTGTCATGACGATCTTGACGTTGTGCTTCTTCCCGGCGTCCAGGGTCACGGTCTCCGAATGCCTCTCGTTCAGGTTCTGGATCTCGGTCCGGATCTGGAACTCCATGGCGTGTTGTCCGGGGTAGGCCTGGAAGGTCCCCGAGTAGGTCTCCTGCCCGAAGATGGAGCCCTTCCGGTTCATGGTCTGGTGTGACACGTCCTTTCCGTCGATGCGGATCCAGAACTCGCCCCGCTTGGTCCCCGAAGTGAACGAGTAGGAAACGCTCACGAGCTCGGGAGGCTTTGCCACGGGAGGTGGGGGTTTGGGCGGCTGGAGGACGGGGGCTGCAACCGGCGGCTTGATGACGGGGGCCGGAGGTTTGGGTTTCGGTTTGGGCTTGGGCTGTTCTGCCGGTGCCGAAGGCACCTGGGCCGGCGTCGGCTGTGCCGCCGCGGGCTCGGAGGGCCCGGAGGATGACTCCATGGGCGCGGAGGTCAGGGTCGTATCACTGGCGGGCTCCGCGGGTTTGTTCTGGCTTCGGAACCAAATAAACGCACCCGCGAGGATGCCCACGGCCACCACGGCCAGGAGGAGGAGTCCACCCAGGACCCAGACCATTCTTAAGCCGGTTGTCCCGGGGACGGTCGCCTCCACGTCCGGAGCATTTGCCGAGGATTGTGGAGGGGGCTCTGGCGGCCCGGCATTCTTGGAGAGTGGCGTCGGGGGCGGCGGAGGGGGAGCCTTGACCGGGGGCTGGGGTGCCGGTGGCACCTTGGCCGGAGGCGTCGCTGTCGCTCGCGCCCCGGGTGCCGCCGGAGCTTGTGCCCGGGGCGGCGCCTTCGCGGAGACGGGCGCGGGAACCTTGGCAGGCCCGGTGGGCTCCGGGGGGGGCTGAGGTGCGGCGGTGGCGGACTGCGTGTCCAAAGGTGCGGGTCCGCGGGTCTCGACCCAAAGGTCGGGCGACGTGCCGGCGTGGGGGAGGGCAGCGTTCGCCATGAAGGCGTCGATGTCTTCCACCACCTGGCGCGCGGAGGCGTAGCGCTGATCGGGATCCTTCGCCAGGAGGTGGAAGAGGATGCGGTCCACCTCTTCGGGGATGGCCGGATTGATAGATCGGGCGGGCCGTGGGTCCTGGCGGAGGATGCTGTAGGTGACGGTGGTGATGTCCTCGCCCGGGAATGGCTTCTGGCAGGTGAGGAGCTCGTAGAGGACCGTGCCGAGGGAGAAGATGTCGGAGCGGCCATCCACGGCTTTGCCCATGATCTGTTCGGGGGACATGTAGGCGGGGGTTCCCAGGAACTGCCCCTCCCGGGTCAGCTCCGAGGTGGGGACCTTGGCGATGCCGAAGTCCATGAGCTTCACGTGGCCGTCGGGCGTCTGCACGATGTTGGCCGGTTTGATATCCCTGTGAACGACCCCCGTGCGGTGGGCGTAGTCGAGGGCGGAGGCGATCTCTCGGGCGAGGGAGAGGACCTGTTCCGGTTCGGGGAAGGTGTGCTGGCGGATCTTGTGGTTCCAGGGCAGGCCCTCCACGAATTCCATGGCGATGAACGGCGGGCCGCCCCCGGCTCCATCGTCCGCCTCGTAGATGGTCACGATGGCGGGGTGGCTCAGGCGGCCCGCCGCGCGCGCCTCGCGCAGGAACCGCGCCCGGAACTCCATGATCTTGTCGTCGTCCAGGCCCGGAGGGAGAACGATGGTCTTGATGGCCACTTCGCGGTCGATGAGGGTGTCCAGGGCGAGGTACACGACGCCCATGGAACCCCGCCCGAGGACGCGCGACACGTGGTACTTCCCGATCTTCTCGGGGATGCCGCCGTGGGTGGAATCGGAGATCACCGGACCACCTCGCGCAACGGTACCAACCGGACCCCTTGGGCGCGCCAGTAGGGGAGCCGGAAAGCCAATGCCTCAATGGTTCGGGGCCTAAGGTGCCCGATGGCCACCGGCGCCCCCTCCTTTTCGGATCGAGCTGCCCACAGGTCGATCTGCCTGATGATAGCACCGTCTTCGTCCACATCGTCAAGGAAGACCGAGCGGAATGCCGCCTTCAGACCCAGCTTGTGGGCCTCGTCGTAGGCGACCGTCCGCGCCGACGTCCGGCTGTCCAGGAAGTAGAGGCCGCGCCCCTTCAGATCCCCGCAGACCACGGCCATGAGGGGGCGGTCCGTGGTGGCCAGCGAGCCCATGTGGTTGTTGATGCCCTCGGCGAATGGGACCGCCTTGAGGTCCTGCTCCAAGATCGCGCTCACCTCGGTGGGGGGCATGCCAACGAGGAGGGTCCCGGGAGTGGCGCGCCACTGCCCCGAGCGCTCCGGCTCCATTGGGCAGTGGAGGATGACGTGGTGTCCGCTCTCGTGGAAGAGGCGGGCCGAATCCTCCGAGTAGGGGAGAAAGGGGATGACAGCGAAGGTGGTCTCCTTGGGGAGCTTCTCCACCGCCTCGTTCGCCAGGTCCAGACTGTAGCCCACATCGTCGATGACGAGGCAGATCGTGCGCTGGCCTCCGGGGGGCAGAGGCGCCGGCGGGGCTGGCGCCTTGTCCGCGAGGGGGCTCTCGGGCGCGGTGAGTGGCTCCGGAGCGGGCGCGTGCGGTTTCTTGGAGGCGGGTTTTTTCGGAGTTGGGGCCGTCCGGGCGGGCGTCTTGACCTCAGGTTTCGGCTCGGGCTTGGGGGTCACCCGGCACCGGAGGAATATGACCAGCGCGAGGGTCAGGATGAGGGCAAGCACGAGCCAGAGGGGCACGGTAGGGGCCCCTCCGCGTCCCTTCCTGCCGGAGGACCATGAGGCCTTCCTAACGGCCATTTCCCCCGCCCTTGCTCTTCTCGGTGGCTTTTCCGGATGGGGCCGCGGATTCTTTGGCCTGTGCCTTCTCTGGGGGCGGCGTGGCAGGCGGCTGGGCCTTGAGGACGGCGCGGTAGGCCTCCTCCGGCTTGGCCCCCTCGGGGAGGGTGAGGGGGATGGTGGGCGGGATGGGATGGCCCTTGAGGGGTTCACCGCCGGGTGCCAGAAAATAGGCGGTGTTGAGCCTCAGGAGGCCGCCGTTCTCGAGGGGAAAATCCTGGCTGAAGGGCGCCCATCCGAAGGTGGGCTTGCCCACGAGGGTGGCCCCGGTTCCCGCGAGGGCTGCCACGAGCATCTCTCCGCCCCTCGCCGTGGTCTCGTCCGCGAGGATGCGCACGGCCTTCCCCGCCAGGTAGCCCTGCCCTGAAACGGGGTCGCGCAAAACGCCGCTCGGTCCCTTTCGGGCGGGGCTCAGCCCCTTGCCAAGGAGCTCTCCAATCCAGCGGAACGCGGCGTGAACGTCTCCCGAGGCGCATCCCCTGAGGTCCAGCACCACCGGTCCCTTGGCCGCATGGAGGGCGTTTGCCACCTCGCGGGGCATGGAGGCCTCGATGCACGGCAAGACGAGGGCCCCCGAGCCGTTGCCCAGGGGGACCCACCGGGGTGGGGTGGGTGCCTGGCGGGACAGGGTCACGGTGTAGGACTGCCACGATTCCTGCTTGATGAAGATGCAGCGGACCTTCTCGCCTTCGGCTCCGCGCATGGCCACGATGACCTGGGGATAGGTAAGGTCGTAGGTGGAGCGCGCGCCGATGAAGCGGAGGCCGTCGCCGGGCCGAACAGCCGCATCCTGCCCAGGGAAGGGGGCGATGACCTTGGCGAAGTCCGTGTCCTTGGTGATGTAGAGGGGCAGGACGGCGTGCTCGGCTTCGGCGGCGCGGTAGGCGGCCACGTCCTCCGGGGGGATGTAGGCGCATTCGGGGCCAGCGCTGGAGGCGGCCCCCTTGAGGGCTCCCAGAACGAGGTCCTGAGGCGTTTTTGGCTCCACGTAATCCTTCAGAACCATGCTGAAGATACGTTGGAACAGCGACCAGGAGGCGTCGTCCAGGGGAGGCTTGTCCTGGGCCGTCTGGGCCGTCGCCGCAAGGGCGAGGAGGATCAGGATCGAAAGGAGTGCGGCTCTAGTCGCCGCTGCCGTTCTGGACATGGGTTCCTCCTCGCAGCCACGGGGCCGGATCCACTGCCTTGGCGCCCTGGCGGAGTTCGAAATAGAGACCGGTGGTGTCGAGGGCGGCGTTTTCTCCCACGGCACCTAGAGTCTGGTTCTGAACAAGGGTATCGCCCTTCTTCACGGAGATCTGATCCAGGTGTCCGTAGATGGTGAAGAACCCGCCGGGATGGCTCAGGATGACCGTGTACCCGTACCCCGAGAGCCAGCCGGCGTACTCCACCTGCCCGTCGAAGACGGCCTTCACGGGGGTGCCGAGGGGAGCCCCCAGGTCGAGGCCCGGATGGGGAACGCGCGTCTTGAACTTGGGGTGCACGTAGTCGCCGAACCCCCGCATCACCCCGCCGCCGCAGGGGTTGGGCAGCTGCCCCTTGGAGAGGGCCATGTTCTTGCTCATCATCTCGACCCGGGTCCGGAAGGAGAGGTCGGTTACGTAGCGGTCCATGGATCGGGCCGCGGCCAGGGTCTCATCGAGGGCCTGCTGCGCCGTCTGGCGGGCCTGGCCCAGCTGGGTCAGGAGGACCCCCAGCCTGGCCTGCTCGGCGAGCAGCGTGGCGCGCTCCTCCTCCGCGCCCTTTGCCTTCGCGGCAAGGGCTTCCTGGGACGCGGCCAGTTCGGAGTTCAGACGCGCCTGGTCGGTCTTCACCCGGGAGAGCTTGCGGAAGGCCTCGGCGTCCCGCTCCCCCAGGGCGTTGAGGTAAAAGCCGGCGGCACGCAGGTCCTGGGTGGAGTTCACGGCGAAGAGGAGCCGGTACTGCTGGAGGACGCCCAGAGCGTACAGCTGTCTCATGCGCAGGCGCAGGTAGGAGCGGGCCGCGCCCTCCTGCTTCGTGAGCTCGGCCAGGCGTGCCGACGCACCGTCCACGGCGGCCTTGGCCGCGGCCTGGTCCCTCTCGATGCGGGCGAGCATCATTTCGTCGAGCCGGAGGCGCCTCTTGAGCAGGTCCGCCCGATCCAGCACCCCCTGCTGTTTCCCGGCGATCTCGCCGATCTGCGCCCCCAGCCGGCGGATGTCGGCCTCCGTGTCATGTTCCGCGGGCTTCTGGCACGGAGAAGAGAGGGTGAGGAGGAGGAATGCCGGGATGCCGAGGAGGGCTCCGAGCCTGTTCACGGCCGCGCGTCCATGAGAGGTTTCCCCTCGAGCTGGGGGGGGATGCCCACACCGGCCAGGGTCAAGATCGTGGGCGCCAGATCGAGCATGGCCGGATCGCGTGAAATCTTCCGGTTGGAGAAGAAGATTCCGGGGACGAAGGAGGGGTCCAGGGAGCAGTGGTCGCCGCTCCAGGCTTTATCGTTGGATTCGATGAGGCGCTCGGGAGCCCCGCCGAGCGACGTCTGCCAAGAGACGCGATACCCCGGGGAATTGGTCACCCGAAGGTCGGGGGTGAGGTCGGGATCGTACCCCGCGTAGAGCTCGTCCCGGGTATAGACGGCGAAGACGGGTTTCTGCCCCGTGTCGGGGTCCACCATCTCGGGAAGTTCCGCCTTGAGGCGGGCCAGGAGGGCGTCGTATTCGGGGCCCGGCGTGACGATTCCGTGAGCCTCGCGGCCCTTGAGGTTCACGTAGACGTTGCCAAGGCCAAGGGCGTAGGCCTTCGTCTTGGACCAGTCCACGTTCTTGAACAGGAGACGGTTGTCGTCGAAGAGGTCCTGAAGGGTCAGAGTTCCGGTCTCCCCCTTGAGGACGAGGTAGCCGTGGTCGATGAGCCACCGGTTGGTGTTCACGGAGCGCCGGAAGGAAGTGAACCCGTGGTCCGAGAGGACGATGAGGGTGGCGTCCTTGGGGAGGAGGGCCATGGCCTCCCCCACGATGGTGTCCATGCGCCCGTAAGCCTTCCGCATGGCCTCCTCGTAGATCGGCGCCTTGGCCGCGTCGTACATGGGGTGCTGGGGGTCCAGATAGCGCCAGAGGACGTGCGCCGTCCGGTCGGTGAACTCGTAGACCTGCACGTAGAGGTCCCAGTCGCCGTCCCTGAGCAGCCCCTTCATCATCTTCTCGTAGGCGTCCACGGTCTGGTTCATGTCCGAGAGGAACTGGGCCTCGTCCGCCAGCCCCGAGGAGATGGTCCAAGTGTCCTCGGCCCACCCCATGGTCTTGTAGAACCCGAAGCGCTTGAGGAGGGCCTCGGCGTAATCCGCGGGGTAGGAGATGGCAATGCCCTCTTCGGCATCCTTGGGGTGAAAGTGGAGGGGGGACATGTAGAGGCGCAGCTCCGGCTCCACCGCGAGGAGGTAGAAGCGGGCCATGCCCTGCAGGTGCAGGAACCTGTTGAAGGCGAAATCCATCACGACCCATTCGGA
>JAKAJA010000058.1 GCA_021814085.1 Acidobacteriota bacterium
GTACGGCGACGTGGTTCTGGGCCTGAAGCCCGTCCACAAGAACGAGGAGGACCCCTTCGAAGTCATCCTGGAGAAGGTCAAGCACGAGGCCGGGGCCAAGTACGACACGGACCTGAAGACCGAGGACCTCAAACGCCTCGTGAAGCTCTTCAAGGCCGAGGTCAAGCACAAGCTCAACGTGGAGTTCCCGGACGACCCGTGGGAGCAGCTCTGGGGCGCCATCGGCGCCGTTTTCGGCTCCTGGATGAACGACCGCGCCATTGCCTACCGACAGATGAACGGCAGCCACGGCGACTGGGGGACCGCGGTGAACGTCCAGACCATGGTCTTCGGCAACAAGGGCGAGACGAGCGGGACGGGGGTGGGCTTCACGCGCAACCCGGCCCTCGGCGACAACGTGATGTACGGCGAGTTCCTCATGAACGCCCAGGGCGAGGACGTGGTGGCGGGCATCCGCACACCGCGACCCATCACCGAACTCGAAACCGTCATGCCCGCCGCGTACCGCGAGCTGGTGGACATCCGCAACAAGCTCGAATCCCACTTCAGGGATATGCAGGACTTCGAGTTCACCATCGAGGACCAGAAGCTCTGGATGCTCCAGACCCGCGTGGGCAAGCGCCACCCCTTCGCGGCGGCGCGCATGGCCGTGGACATGGAGACGGAGGGCCTCATCACCGAGAAGGAAGCCGTCCTTCGGCCCGATGCGGACGGCATCGCCGCCTTCCTCTCGCCCATCTTCGACCAGGCCGCAAAGACCCAGGCCGTCCGCGAGGGGAATGTCATCGCCAAGGGCCTGCCCGCGGGCCCCGGAGGCGCCTCGGGCCGGGCCGTCTTCAACGCGGCCGACGCGGAAGCGTGGGCGAACAGGGGTGAGAAGGTCCTCCTCGTTCGCAAGTTCACGAGCCCCGAGGACATCCGGGGGATGAACGCGGCCCAGGGCATCCTCACGGCCATGGGCGGCATGACCTCCCACGCCGCCCTCGTGGCGCGTCAGATGGGCAAGGTGTGCATCGTGGGCTGTGGCGCCCTGGACATCGACTACGAGAAAGCCCTCATGACGGTGGGCGACAAGCTCGTCAAAGAAGGGGACTGGCTCTCCATCGACGGCTTCACCGCGGAGGTCATTCTGGGACAGCTCCCCACGCGGCCCAGCGAGGTGTTGCAGGTCCTGGGCGGCGAACTGAAGCCGCAGGACTCCAAGAACTACCTCCAGTTCACCAAGCTCATGCACTGGGCCGACAAGCACCGCAAGCTCCAGGTCTGGACCAACGCGGACTCGCCCGAGCAGGCCGAGATGGCCGTCCAGCTGGGCGCCGAAGGCATCGGCCTCTGCCGCACCGAGCACATGTTCTTCGAGGGCGAGCGCATCCACTACGTGCGCCGCATGATCCTGAGCGAGAGCAAGGACGAGCGCGAGAAGGCCCTGGCCTACCTCTTCCCCATGCAGAAAGAGGACTTCGCCGGAATATTCAGGGCCATGGCGGGCCGACCGGTCACCGTCCGTCTCCTCGATCCGCCCCTCCACGAGTTCCTGCCGTCCCGCGAGGCTCTGAGGCCCGAGGTGTTCGCCGAGAAGGTGAAGGCCGTGGCCGACGAACTCAAGACCACCCCCGAAGAAATCGAAGCCCGCATCGAGGGGCTCCACGAGAACAACCCCATGCTGGGCCACCGCGGCTGCCGCCTGGGCGTGACCTATCCCGAGATCTACGAGATGCAGGTGCGCGCCATCATCGAGGCGGCCTGCGACGTGGCCAACGAGGGCATCCCCGTCAAGCCCGAGGTCATGATCCCCATCGTGGCCACGGAACAGGAGATGAAAATCTTCGCCGAGATGACTCACCGCATCGCCGACGAGGTCATCGCGAAGGCCAAGGCCAAGAAGAAGGTCCACTACCTCGTGGGCACCATGATCGAGCTGCCCCGCGCCTGCGTCGTGGCCGACAAGATCGCCCGCCACGCGGAGTTCTTCAGCTTCGGGACCAACGACCTGACCCAGACCACCTGCGGCATCTCCCGCGACGACGTTCGCGGGTTCATGGGCGAGTACGTGAACCGGGAGATCTACCCCAGCGACCCCTTCCAGCGCATCGACAGGGAAGGGGTGGGCGTGCTCATGAAGATGGCCGTGAAGGGCGGGCGGAAAGCCCGGAAGAAGCTCCAGATCGGCATCTGCGGCGAGCACGGCGGCGAGCCCACCTCGGTGGAATTCTGCCACCAGATCGGCCTAAACTACGTGTCCTGTTCCCCCTACCGCGTTCCCGTGGCCCGGCTCGCCGCCGCCCAGGCGGCGCTGAGGGAGGAATAGAGGCAACGAGCCAACGAGCCAACGAGTCAACGAGAAAAGGGCCCGGCGGAAGCCGGGCCTTTTGCTTTAGGGCAGCATCCGCAAATGGACCCAATGCTTCCACCTTCAGGTGGCGATTTCTTGCCCCTGCTGGAGCGGCCTCCCGGTCGCGAATGGGATGTTTTTCCATTCGCCATTCACCATTCTTTCGTGGGAGCCGTCGCCGACGGCGAAAGGTTGAAGAACCGCCTATCGGCCTCGGGAGTGGCCTCCTGTGGCGGGGGACAGGGGACAAGAAGCGCGGACCCTTGAGGGGCCCACCTGCCGCCGCGGCAATCTCAGGGCGCAACGCACCGTAGGCGAGTATACACATCCTCGCCGGGCCTGGATGTGTCGCGGCCTACGAATGGGAGGGTCATCCTGAGGGCTCCTTAGAAGGCCCACGCTTCTAAAGAACGACGCAACATATTCAGGATCGTATGGTGCAAATTGGACATTGAAGACAACTCCGGACGAGCGTCCGAAATTAAGGATTGCATCTGATACCGCTGCATAGTTCGTGGTGGCGTTATTTGACGCTTCTAAGGCAATCAGCGCGGCAATTAATGAAGAATGCGGTTCACAACATATGCGACTGCAGCCGACGTGGCCAAAAACAATACTGAAGAAAACAAATACGAAGACCAAAATCGTTGCGGCTCCTGGTCTCGGCTGACGACATCGAGCCCAACCCTCATCTGACCTTTTGCCAAGGGATACCCCAGTACGACCGCGGCAATAATAAGCCACACGATAGCCACGATAGACAGGATTTCTTCTTTCTGGAGCATAAGGGTTCTCCTTGCAATGCTCGGTGTAAAAACCAATCTCGCAGCCCTAGACTACGGTTGCCATGCTACGATCATGATGGTCTGAAGCCTCAACAATCAGAATGCATGCCAGAAAAGAAGCAGGGCCATGCCATACCCAGCTGAAAGCAGATCGAAAGCGGCAGCATCTACCTCCAATTCAAAATCAGTGTAGCAGTAATTATGAAGAGGGAAAAGCAAAGGCAGCCTTGATGGCGTCCCCGATTATTTGCGAGAAGATCATTCTAATTCGGGGAACACAATACCGATTTCAAGGACGTTGACACCCAGCTCGTCTCATCTGCCGAACTTGGGGTATCTTCCCAACGGCGTGCTAGAAGGATAGCGAGCCCCCAAATGTCCGTCGGGGAATGCCCCCACCACGCGGGTCCGATGTTGGCCAAGTCCATAAATCGTCGGGGCAGCGGCCTGCCAATTGGAGATTCGCTCCCTCTAATTGGCCTTTAATTATCGTTGGTTCGTTGGCTCGCCGCGCGTTGGCTCAGTCCCTTTCGCTGCCCGGGAGCTGGTTGGGGATGCTGCGCTTGAGGGAGAGGAGCTGCCGCTCCAGGAGGGCCTTCTCCATGGCGAGACCGGCCTGGGCCATGAAGATCTCGATGCCGCTCAGATCTGGCAGATCCTCTCCGCTGATGGCGTTGTCGGCGTAGAGGATGGCCACCACGCGGTTGCGGCTGATCATGGGGATGGCCACGAGCTCCTTGGGGCGGAGGGTTCCGAGGGCCTGGGCGAAATCCTTGTCCACCTGGGAGTAGTCGTCGTCGCGCTTGATGGCCGTGTTCCGCGCCTGGACCGTCTCGTCGAAGAGGGAGCCGACCCCCACGGGAATCCTTAACCTGCGGACCTTCTGCATCATCATCTCCCGGTCCCCCGTCTCCCCGAATCCGCCCAGCCCCATGATCTCGTCCTTCTTCACGAGGAAGAGGATGGCGCGCTCGAAGTACTCGGCGGCCAAGCGGAGCACCAGGAGGGAGATCTCGCTCGATTCGCGGGGGCTGGCCAGCTCTCCCATGAGTCCCTTAAGGAGGCTCAGCTGGTCGCGGACGCGGTAGCCCTCGTCCACGGATTCCACCCCGAGATCCTTGTAGAAGGTCGCTACTTCCTCTTCCACGGGGGGGAGGAGGCGGTCTACCTCCTTGCAGAAGAGATCGGAGAAGCCGTCGATGGAGGCCTCGAGCTGGTCCACCCTGATCTGGCTCAGGGCGGGCTTCCGCAGGACGGCCACGGCCCCCTTGAGGCGGGCCATTTCGGCGATCCGTTCGTCGTCCAGGTCGCTCATGAGGACGACCTTGATTTGCGGGAAGGAGAGGGTGGACTTCTCAAGGAGCTCCAGGCCGCCCAGGTAGCCCACGCCGTCCGTGGTGGACATGAGGAGGTCCGTCAGGGCGAGGAAGGGCTTTCGCTGCTCCAGCAGACCCGAGCAGACGGCGATGTACTCGGTCAGACTCGCGACGGGAAGGACCTGGGCGAAATGCTTGTGGAGCCTGGAGCGGAGCATGGTCTTGAAAATGCTCTCGTCGGAGGCCAGCACAACCGTGATCTTGTTCTTGGCCGGGTCCATGTGCACCGGCGCCGCGTGCGCGTGGGCGGGGGTCGGGAGCGGCGGGGCCTCCACCGTGGCCTGCTGTTGCGGAGGCGCGAAAAGGTCCGCCGGCGAAGGCGAGTGGTCACGGAGGGGATGGGGAGGGAGGACTTCCGCGGGCAGTTCCTCTGGTGGAGCCGGAGAGACAGGCTCCGGGGAGGGCACTCGCGCCGGTGGCTCCGGCTTGGGGGTCGGGGCCGCCGCATGGGGCCGCGCGGTACTCGGCGCCCAGTCCGCAAAGCTGCTCTCCGTGAGAGTTTGCGTGAGGAGGTTCTGGGGAGAGACCGGTTGCTCGAGGGGATAGAAGGGGGTGGGACTCCCCGCGTCCTCCTCACCGCCCTCGTTCAGACTGAACAGGAACTCGCCGCTATCGCACTGGGTGAGGGTCTTGAGGCGCTTGGCGAGTTCGAGGCGACGGGCTTGCTCCACGAAGGGCCGGTTCAGGGCGCCCCCCTTGATGAGCCGGTGGAGGGCTTGCAGGGGCTTCCCGGAAGCCTTGGCGAGGGCATCCTCCATCTCCTGGGCGTCCACGAGGCCTTGGGATTGGAAGAAACCCAGGAAGTTCATCTCGTCGAAATCGCCTACGATATCCGAGACGTTGCCGCTGGAGAAGATGATGAACGCCTGGGTCCTGTCGGGCGGAGTCAACCGGAGGACGCCGGTCCGCCTGGACACGTTGACGATCTGCAGGATGTCGAGGAGGGACAGATCCTCCAGGCTACCCACGAGACTCATGGCTTGGCTCCGGGCCGCGCTCCTTCTGCTCCATGTTGACTATAGAATAGGAGGAAACGCTTGTCCATCGGGCCGAGGCGCACCTGGGCGTTCTGGGGCTGGCCCTCGGAAGGGCTGAGGGCCAGCGTGTAGACACCGGGTTCGAGGTCCCTGAAGAAGAAGTTCCCTTCCCAGAGGTCCATGCTCACGGAGCCACCCGGTCCCCGCAGCTGGACGGCCCCGGTCTCGGGGGCATCGAGCGGGCCGAGGAGCTTTCCTGACAGGAGGTTACCCGTGAAAGTGGCGGTGGCCGCCCGGCGCCACAGCAGGCAGGAGACGCCTGCCTCCGGCTCGAACCCTATCCTGTCCTCGTGTTCCAGGCACCGGGCCGTTCCGCCCGCGTAGGTTCCCAGCGTTCCAACCTCGAGGCCTCCGCCGGCTCGGAGCACGATAAAGCTGGGGGGCATCCACCCGGAGGTCGCGAAGGGGTCGCAGAAAACGGTGCCGGCGCCCGGGTAAGTCACTTCCAGGCAGGCGTGGAGCATGCCTCCCTGGATCAGGGTTGGCTCCCCGCGGGCCGGAAGCTTGAGACCGACCACTTCCCGGCACTGGAACCCCAGGGCCTTTAGGATCGAAACGGCGAGCCTGGTCATGCCCACGCAGGAGGCCGTGCCGCGTTTCAGGACCTCCTGTTCCGTCTCGGAAAAGGAGGGCTTTTCCTCGTAGGTGATGTGGGTTTTCAGGGTGAGCAGCACGGCCTCCACGGCTTCGTCTGCACGCTGGCAGGGCGCAAGGGCTTTGGCCAAGTCCGCCCCGAGGGAAGGGGGCAGGTTGAGGGAGGAGGGGAGTCTCCCCGGCGTGAAGGGGGTCCTCACTTTCAGGGGAGACGGCGTGGATAGAACGGAGACCTTCCAGCCCCCGGCGACGGGTTCGACCTTCTGCAGGAAGCCGTCATTCTCGTAGGGCGGGGGGGAAGGAGCCTTGTCGGCGGAGACGAGGTAAACGGCGGAGGCGCGACCGGACACTATCCCGAAGCCGGGGGGAAGCTTCGCGGGCACGGGGGCGGCGGCCCGGAGGACGGCGCCCGCGAGGAGTGCGCCCAGCAGGCTGCTAAGCAGGGGAATGCAGGACCGCGTCCAGAACCCCGTTGATGAACTTTCCCGATTCGTCGCCCCCGAATTTCTTGCCGATTTCAACCGCTTCATTGATGGCCACCTTCTCGGGGACTTCGGGGTCGAAGCGCATTTCGTAGACGCCCATCCTCAGCAGGCCCCTGTCGGTCCTCGTGAGGCGTTCGATCTTCCAGTGCTGGAGGTGCTGGGAAATGAGCTCATCCACCTCCGCCCTGCGGCTCCAGACCCCCTCCACGAGGGTTGCGGCGAACTTCCGAACTCTGTTGGAGGAGTGGCGGTCGGTCGCGATCTCGGCCAGTACGGAGGCCAGGTCCTCGACGCCGAGGTCCATCTGGTAGAGGAAGGTCAGGGCGAGTTCTCGGCCCTCGCGGCGGATGCCCATCAAAGCGCCTTGTAGAGGTTGGCCATCTCGATGGCCGCCTGCGCGGCGTCGAAGCCCTTGTTGCCCGACTTCGTCCCCGAGCGCTCGATGGCCTGCTCGATGGTGTCGGTGGTGATGACACCGAAAAGGACCGGGCGGTCGTGCTCGAGGGCGGCGGCGGCGAGTCCCTTGGCCACTTCCGAGGCGATGTATTCGAAATGGGGCGTGTTGCCGCGGATGAGGGCGCCGAGGGCGATGACCGCGTCGTACTTGCCCGAGGCGGCCATCTTCTTGGCCACCTGCGGGATCTCGAACCCGCCGGGGACCCATGCGACGGAAATGTTTTTCTCGTCGGCCCCGTGGCGGCCCAGGCAGTCCAGGGCACCCTCCAGCAGTTTCTTCGAGAAGAACTCGTTAAAGCGGCTCACCACGATGCCGAAAGAGAGGCCCTTCGCGTTCAGAGCACCTTCGTAAGTCTTGACCATCGCACCCTCCAGGCCGCCCTGGGCGGCTCTCGGCCTCGCGGGCCGTTTCAAACGGTTCCAGAAAATTCGGTGAGTTCCTTGAACGCCTTGAAGCGGCCGTCGATCTCCTGCCGCGTGAGGGTGAGGAGCCGGCCGAGGGAGAAGTCCTCCACGTCGAAGGACGCCATGACGCTCCCCATCACGATGGCGCGCCGCACCGTCTCCGGGTTCAGGTTGCCCGCCTCGGCGAGGTATCCGACGAACCCGCCGGCGAAGGTGTCACCCGCCCCCGTGGGGTCGAAGACCGATTCGAGGGGATACGCGGGGGCGGCGAAGATGGAATCCTGCGTGATCTTGAGGACACCGTACTCGCCCCGCTTGATGATGAGCATCTTGGGGCCCCAGGAGAGGATCTTGTGCCCGGCCTTCACGAGGTTGAACTCGCCCGTGAGCTGGCGGGCCTCGGCCTCGTTGATGATCAGGATGTGGATCCTCGGCAGGAGGTCCATGAGGTCGTCCCTGCGCTGGCCGATCCAGTAGTTCATGGTGTCGGCGGCGACCACCCGCGGCCCCCGGAGCTGGTCGAGGACCTTCATCTGCGCCTTGGGGTCCAGGTTGGCGAGGAAGACGTAGGGGACCTCCTGCAACGATTCGGGAACCTCGGGGTCGAAGGTGCCCAGGACGTTCAGGTCCGTCTGGAGGGTCTTGGCCTCGTTGAGGTCGTAGCCGTACTCCCCCTTCCAGTGGAAGGTCTTCCCGCCCGGCACGGTCTTGAGCGCGGAGCAGTCGATACCGCGGTCTTCCAAAATGGCGCGGTCCTCGGGGCGGAAATCCTCTCCCACCACGGCCAGGACCGAGACCTTGGTGAAGTAGGAGGCCGCGAGGCTTGAGAACGAAGCGGAACCGCCCATTACCCGTACCCGTTCCCCGAAGGGAGTTTTTACGGAGTCGTAGGCCACGGAGCCGACGATCAACAGGTTCATGCAGGGGTCTCCTTGCCCTCCGAAAGGCGCTGGAGGAGCGGGCGAAGCCGGTGGTAGGTTGCCTCGGGCCAGGCCTCCCGGCGGGTGATCACGGCGTTCTGAAGGGCCTTCCGGCATTCGCAGTTCGCCGGGACGGGATGGGAGAGGGCTTGTGCCAAGGCCGCCCGGGCGTGGTTGGTGTTCTCTCCCATAGTGGCGATCACGTCCTCGATGCGGACGTGGCCGAAATCGGGATGCCAGCAGTCGTAATCCGTGACCAGGGCGAGGGTGGCGTAGCAGATCTCCGCCTCGCGGGCCAGCTTGGCCTCCTGGAGGTTGGTCATGCCGATGACGTCCATGCCCCACGACCGGTAGAGGTCGCTCTCCGCCCGCGTGGAGAAC
>JAKAJA010000059.1 GCA_021814085.1 Acidobacteriota bacterium
CTGGTCGAGGTAGTCGATGAAGGCCTTGGCGTAGAAGGAATCGGAGGCGTGCATGGCCCGCTTCAGCCGGCCCAGACTCAGGAGGAGGGCGAGCAGCACCACGAGGAGCCCGATGGTGATGAACCCGGGGAGGCCTATCTTTGCCAGGATGGGCTTGGAGGGGGCGAGCCAGGCCTGGACCGCGGCGAGGTTCCAGGCCCACCACGCCGCCCACACAACCGCCGCCACGGCGACCAGATCCACCAGCGCCTTGGGCCGGGCCAAGTCCAAGAGGAGTTCGCGGATGGGGCGCTTGGGCACTTCCCGGGCCGGGAGGAGAAACACGTGCACCAACAGCAGCACCAGGAGGACACCCGCCCCGAGGCAGAAGCCCGCCACCCAGTTGGTCCATCCCGAAAAGGCCACCACGCCCCCGCCGCCGGCGATGAGAGCGAGCCGGTAGGCCATGGCCTGGTACCCCACGTACCGCGCCTGCTCCTCCCTTCCCAGGTGCTCCAGGTAGAACCCGTCCACGGCGATGTCGTGGGTCGCCGAGAGAAATGCCGTGAGGAGGAAGAGGACGGAAACCACCTCGAGGGCGTTGGACGCGGCCGAGCCCGCGGCCATGGCGAGGACGGCGAGGATGAGCGACACCTCGGCCCCGAGGAGCCAGCGGCGCTTCGTCGCGAAGGCGTCCACCGCGGGAGCCCAGAGGGCCTTGAGGACCCACGGTATGCCGTAGAGCGACGTGAGCCCCACGGCTTGCAGGCTTGCGCCGTGGTCCTTGAAGAAGACGGTAGAGATCTGCCGGACCAGGCTGTAGGGGAAGCCCTGGGCGAAGTACGTCGTGATGGCCCAGAAGGGGGGAAAGGCTCTTTGGACCTCGCTTCCGTCTACCGGTTCAGCAGAATCCGCCATCTGGTTTGCTCCGGAGGAACCTTTTTGAAAAAGGGGGCACATCTTGCATTTTAGCACCGGCTTCCGTTAGGCGCGGCGAATCCGTGAGCGATAGAGCGGTCCTATTTTGACCTTGCCAAACCTTAGCGTCCTTGGCGCTCTTTGCGGTTCAGTGTTTCTTTAGTTGACCTTCCTCCGTGTCCTCCGTGTCTCCGTGGTGAAGCCTCTTTCTCTTCTCCTGGCTCGAAGCAAATCCTATTTTCCGAGCCGCCCTAGGAGCCTCAAGAGGCCGTCGAGGATGGTCAGGGGATGGGGCGGACAGCCGGGGATGTAGAGGTCCACGGGGATGTCCGTGGGCATGCCCGCAACGGCGGGACTTCCCGCGAAGGTGCCGCCCGAGAGGGCGCAGGCCCCCACGAGGATCACGAGCTTGGGCGCCGGGATCGCGTCGTAGGTGGCGCGCAGGGCGCTGGCCATGTTCCGCGTCACGGGTCCCGTCACCACGATGCCGTCGGCGTGGCGCGGAGACGCCACGAACTGGATGCCGAAGCGGCCCAGATCAAATCCCACGGTGCTCAGGACGTTCAGGTCGGCCTCGCATCCGTTGCACCCTCCGGCGCTCACCTGGCGGAGCTTGAGGGACCGGCCGAAGAGGCGCTTCATCTCCCCCTGCAGCGCTTCCACTTTGGGGCGGATGCCCTCTCCATTAAGGACCAGGGCTTCCCTGGACGTGGAGGCGAGCGCGTAGTCCTGGCTGAAGAGGATCTTGCCCTCGGGGCAGGCCTCCGCGCAGGCGGAACAGAAGAGGCACTTGCCCAGGTCCAGCTTGACACCGCCGTCCGTCGTGATGGCACCCGTGGGACAGGCCTCCATGCAGGTCTGGCAGCTCTCCGCGCACGGGCCGGAGGAGATGACCGGAAGGCCCCGGAAACGCTCGGGCAAGGGATTCGTGGCCGGCGGGAAGGGCTGGGTTCTGTATCCCTGACGGAGCCTGGCCCTGAGGAGGTCGATCATCGGTCGTGCCCCGCATAGGACAGGTTGAAGCTCTTGTTGCAGAGCGGGAAGTCCGAGATGGCCCCTCCCCGCATGGCCATGGCCAGCCCCATCCAGTTGTGGATCGACGGGTCGGTCACCTTGTAGGCAGCCAGATCGCCGCTCGCGTCCGTGGCCGCGGCGTGGACCGTCTCCCCCCGCCACCCTTCCACGAGGGCCACGGCGATCCTCCCCGGCTGGCGGGTTCCCGCCTCCACCCGGAGGAACCCCGACGGGAGCGAGGGCAGATTGTCCTCCAGAAACCGCAGGGACTGCTGGATCTCCAGCCATCGCACCATGGCCCTGGCGTAAACGTCACCCGACGCGAGCATCTGCGGCGGCACCTGGGCGAACCGGTAGTACCCCGCGGGGTGATCCTGGCGAACGTCCCTGCCGCATCCGCTCGCCCGGGCCGCGGGGCCCACCACCCCCAGGAGCTCGGCCGTGTCCTTGTAGAGAATGCCCGTGCCTTCGAAACGGTTCTGCACGGACGCCGAGCCGAAGAGGAGGCCGGCCGTGTCTTCCATGTCGCGGCGCAGGACGGTCAACGCCTTCAAGGTCCCATCGATCCAGCCGGGGTCGGCGTCGAAGCGCACGCCACCAGGGATCACCAGCCCCCGGCCGAAGCGGTTGCCGCACAGGCCCTGGGTCAGGTTCAGGAAGTCGCCGCGCAGGCGGCCGAAGAAGGAGGCCGCGGGAAGATACCCCACGTCCCCGGCGAGGGCGCCCAGGTCTCCCGCGTGGTTGGCGAGGCGCTCGAGCTCGAGGGCCACGGCCCGGAGGGCGTGGGCGCGGGCGGGCACGGGAGCCCCTGCAAGGGCCTCCTCCACGAGGGCAAAGGCCGTGGTGTGGGCGACGACCGAATCGCCGGCGATGGACTCCGCGGTGGTGAGCCGCCGCGGTGCCGGGGCGTTCCGCAGGAGACCCTCGGCGCCCCTGTGCTGGAATCCCAGTTGGATCTCCAGATGGAGAACTTCCTCGCCGTGACACTGGAATCGGAAATGGCCGGGCTCGATGATCCCAGCGTGCACGGGACCAACGGCCACCTCGTGGACCTCCTCGCCCTCGGCGGCGAAATAGCGGTAGTCCGCGGGAATGGTCTGGCCTGACCGCAGGGACGGGAAGCAGAGGGGCTTGAGCCAGGGGTGTCCTTCGGGCGTGATGCCGCCGTTCTCCCAGAGGTCTCTCTCGAAGGCCTGGGCCTGGGGCCACTGAGCCGTGAGAGCGGGGTACGTCCGCTCGCTGCCCAGGGCCCCCGCGAAGAGCGCAACGGTGCCCATAGCGTCCTGCGCCACGAATGCGAACAGGAGGGTTCCGTCCGGGCCTTCCATGGGGAAGAGGCTCACCAGGCGTCCTCCCCGGGCTCCCTCCTCCAACACCGAACTGCGGAACGCAGGCATGGGCTGGACGGAGACGTCTCCAACAACCACGGCCGTGCCGTTGGCCATGGCCTTGCAGCTCCCGCTCATGACCGTGCCCCCAAGAGCAGGGCCGCCGCCTTCAGCAGCGCATTCAGCTTCCCGGGCAAGTAGAGCCCGAGGACGAGCGAAGCGACGGCCAGGACCGCTGGAGGGGCCAGCACGAGGGCACCCTCCCACCCGCGAAGGGTGGAGGGGGGAAGCTCGGGAGGCTCGCCGAAGACCATACCCAGAACCGCGGCCCCCATGGCCGCGAAGGCCACGGCCAGGAGGAGGAGGAAGAGGGCCGCCACCCAGTAGTGCCCGCCAGAGATGGCGGCCAGAAGGATGGTCAGCTCGCTGATGAAGGGCCCGAAGGGGGGCGTGCCCGTGATGGCCAGAAACCCGGCCACGACAAGGACGGCCACGAAGGGCGCGCGGCGGCCCAGCCCCGTCACTCCCGCCACGGACTTGGTGTGGTAGAGGAGGAATACGGCGCCCGCCGCGAAGAAGAGGAGCGCTTTGGCCAGGGAGTGGTTGAGGGCGTGCAGGAGGGCGCCAAACACGGCGGTGCCGCCGCCGATGCCCATGGCCACCGCGAGGATCCCCATGTGCTCCACGCTGGAGTAGGCCAGGAGGCGCTTGTAGTCAGGCTGGCGAATGAGGAAGGCCGCCGCCGTCCCCATGGAAACGAACCCCAGAACGAGGAGGGGCTTGCGGGCGAACTCCTCCAGCCCGGCGGCATTGACGATTTGAAACGCCCGGAGGATCCCGAGGAAGGCGCAGTTCAGGAGAGCCCCGGAGAGGAGTGCGGACACGGGGGAGGGCGCCTCGGCGTGCGCGTCGGGGAGCCACGTGTGCATGGGCGCCAGGCCCATCTTGGTGCCGTAGCCCACCAGCAGGAAGAGGAAGGCCGTCTTGAGCCATGCGGGGGCCATGCCCGGAGCGGCGGCGATGAGGCTGTCCAGAAGGAGCGACCCCTCGGCGCCGGGAGGAAGGGCGAGGGCGATGAAGAACGTCCCGGCCAGCGCCAGGGCTATGCCCACGGAGCAAAGGATGAGGTACTTCCAGGCCGCCTCGAGACTCTTCTCGGAGCGGTCAAAATAGATGAGGGTCGCGCTCGACAGGGTGGTGGCCTCCAGGGCGACCCAGAAAAGCCCCACGTGGCGGCTCAGGACGGCCAGGGTCATGGAGGAGAGGAAAAAGAGAATGGTGGGGACGTAGTAGCGGCGCCTGGGATGCCGGTGCAGGGACATGTAACCGAAGGTGTAGACGGCTCCGAGCGAGAAGAGGAGGGTGACGATGCCCAGGAAGAGGAGGCCGAGGGCGTCGGCCCCCAGAGCACCGCCCCACTCGGGCGGCGGCGGCGCGAGGAAGACCTTCGTCACCAAAGCGGCCTGCAGGAGCCCCGCCGCGAGGAAGGCCACCCGGCGGACGGGGCGGGTGGGCAGGAGCCACGTGAGGACGCCGACGGCCGCGGGGACCGCCACGAGCGCGGTGAGGATCAAGGCTCCTCCTCCTTCAGCGACGTGAGGGCTCCCACGTCGATGTGGTCGAAGGTCCTGTGGATGTTGTACACCACGATACCCATGACGAATACGCCCACGAAGACGTCCAGCAATATGCCCATTTCCACCATGAGGGGCATGCGGTTCAAGAGGGTCAGGCCGAAGAGGAAGATGCCGTTCTCCAGCACGAGGTAGCCCACCACTTCCGTGAGGGCCTTGCTGCGGGTCACCAGGAGCAGCAGGCCCGTGAGCATGGTGGCGAAGGCCGCGGCAGCGAGGAGAAGCCCGGCCCTGCGGGCTTCCATGGGCAGGCGGGCGGCGAGGGCGAATGCAAGCAGGACGCCCAGGGAGGCCAGGAGGAGCGACGTGCCGTAGGAGACGAGGGGCTCGAGCTCCCGGCGGGCGTTGGTCCGAACCACGGCGCGGTTCAAGAAGTAGGGTATGAGGACGACCTTGAGGGTGAACACCCCGCCCGCCACGATCCATGCGTGGGGGCTGTTGAAACCATCCAGGAGGAGGGCCAGCACGGCGATGCAGGCGGCCTGGATGGCGAACCCCCGGATGAGGACCGACAACCGGCTCGTCACGGCAAGCAGGAGGTTGAGCAAGAGGACCGTCACGAGGATGGTGTAACTCCACGCGCTCATGGCTGACCCCCGGCCATGAGGAGGAGGGCGGCCAGCGCCGCCAGCACCCCCGCGAGGCTCAGGTACTGGGGCACCCGGGCCATGCGCAGGCGTGCCATGATCGATTCCACGAGGCCCACAAGGACAGCTACCACCGCCATCCCCGCGAGGAAGAGGGCCATGGAGGCCCACGCGGGGCCGCCTCCAGGCAGGAGGATGGAGACGAGCACCGCCCCGAAGAGCCACAGCTTCAGGGCGCTCCCGTAGAGGATGAAGGCGAAGTCCGGCCCCGAGTGATCGAGGACCATGACCTCGTGGATCATGGTCAGCTCAAGGTGCGTCGTGGGATCGTCCACGGGGATGCGGCTGTTCTCCGCGAGGAGGATCAGGAAGAGGGCGACAGCAGCGAGGACGAGTGGCGGGGTCTGCCCGTCCCAGGTGATGACGTCCGCTCCCCCGAGGATCGGACCCAGGCTCAGGGCCTTCTGCTTCAGGGCCAGGACGCCGAGCACGAGGAAGAAGCCCGGCTCCGCGAAGGCAGAGAAGGCCGCCTCCCGGCTCGCCCCCATGCCTTCGAAGGAGGACCCCGTGTCCAGGGCCCCGGCGATCACGGCAAAACGCGCGAGGGCGAGGAAGTAGGCGAAGAGGACCAGGTCCCCCGCGAAGGCGAAGGGCGCGTCCAGCGGGCCGGCCGGCAGCATCATGCAGGCCACGAGGATGGACGCGAGGGAGACCGCCGGGGCGGCCCGGAACACCCACGTGGTCGTACGGCTGTACACGGCCCCCTTCCCCATGAGGCGAATGATGTCCCGGTACGGCTGGAGGAGCGGCGCACCCTTGCGTCCCGCCACGAGGGCCTTGGTCTTGCCCATGAGGCCGAGGAGAAGGGGCGACAGCAGGAGGGCGGGGAGGACCGCGCCCACGTTCCACCAGGGTAGGGTCATGTCAGCACCTCCCAGGCGAGGAGAGCCACCAGGGCCAGGAGAACGTAGAGCAGATAGGCCTGCAGGCGTCCTTGCTGGAGGGGCCTGACCACTGTGGCCAGCCTCTCGAACAGGCGCACCGCGGGATCGAAGATGGCCCTGTCCGCGGGGTCCTCGTAGTGGCTGGCGTAGGAGGCCTTCTCGGGGAAGAGGCCCTTGGGGCGGCGTTTCTTCAAGGAGGGCCGCATGAGGCGCGCCAGGGGCGCGAGGAGGGGCTGGGCGAAGGACGACGCCGTGTACTGCATGCGGGGCGTCGGCGCCGCGTACCCGCAGCCCCACGTGGGCTCCACCGTAACCGTTTTGCCGCGCAGAAGCAGGCGCCGCGCGCCCAAGAGCAGCGCCACGAGGGCGAGCAGCGCCCAGCCCGCGAGGACCACCGCGTACAGCGGGCCGCTGCCATCGGGGGCCTCCCACGGGAAGCTGGCCCGGATCCCGGCCAGAGCCTGCGCCGCGGGGGCCACGAGGCGGATGGCCCAGGGGGCCCCGAGCCCCACGGCGGCGCACGCCGCGCCCGTGAACACCATGGGCAACGTCATCCAGGCCGAGACCTCGCGGCAGGCTGCAGCGCCCTCGGAGCGCGGTTCGCCGAGAAAGGCCACGCCGAAGGCCTTGGCGAAACAGGCCAGGGCCAATCCGCCCACCAAGGCCAGCACGGGGATGGCCACGAAGAGGGCCGCCGAAGGAGCGCCCGCGCCCTGGATAGCCCCGCCGAAGAACCCCGAGTAGATGAGCCACTCGCTCACGAACCCGTTGAACGGGGGCAGGGCGCAGATGGCCACGGCGCCCACGAGGAAGGCCCCGCCCGTGACCGGCATGCGGCGCATGATGCCCCCCATGCGCTCCAGGTCCCGCGTCCCGGCCGCCTGGGCCGCGGCGCCCCCGCTGTAGAAGAGGAGGCTCTTGAAGAGCCCGTGGTTGAGGACGTGGAGGAGGGAGCCGCAGAGGGCCAGAACGGCCACCGTCTCCATCCCCGAGGTCCGCGCGAGCAGTCCCGCGCCCAGGCCCATGGTGATGATCCCCACGTTCTCCACGCTGTGATAGGCGAGGAGGCGCTTGATGTCGTGCTGGGCGAGGGCGTAGAGGACGCCGCCTACCGCCGAGAGGGCTCCCGCGCCCAGCAGGGTATAGCCCCATCCACGGGGAGGGTTGCCCGTCAGGAGGATGACCCTCATGAGGCCGTATACTCCCATCTTGATCATGACCCCCGACATGAGCGCCGAGACGTGGCTGGGAGCCGCTGGATGCGCCTTGGGTAGCCAGATGTGGAAGGGAGCGAGGCCGGCTTTGCTGCCGAATCCGGCGAAGGCGAGGAGGAAAATGACCCAGCCCACCTTGCCTCCGGGGAAGGCCGCGTCGAGAGCGTGGAAATTGAGCGAGCCCGCTTCCCTCCCCCACAGGCCGAACATGGCCGCGAGAGCCGCCGCGCCAAGGTGGGTGGCCACGAGGTATACGAGGGCGTCGGACCGCACCTCCGGCTTCCCGTGGTCGTAGATGACGAGGAAGAAGGAGGCCACGGACATGCCCTCCCAGGCCAGGAGGAAGAGGACGCCATCCCGCGCGAGCACGACCATGGCCATGGACGCCACGAGAATCTGGAAGAAAGCCCAGGACGCGCTTGTCCACGCCGAGCCGCCGTGGTGGGCGAGATAGCCCCGGCCGTAGGCCGCGGCTGGAACGGCGAGGACGAGGATGAAGGCGAGGAAGAAGGCCGAGAGGCCGTCCATTCCAAAAGAGAGGCTCGCCCAGGGGAGGGACCACGCGGAGGTCCAGCCCCAGGGCATTCCCGTCCGGAGGACCTCGATCGCCGAGGCTCCGCCCAAAACCGCCGCGATGGAGCAGCTCGCCACGGCTACCGTTCCCGCCGCCCCGCTCCTCCTGCCCAATGCCACGGACACGAGCGCCCCTAGAAGCAGACAGGCGGGAGCCGCGAGGGCGAGAGTCGCCGGGTTCACCCGGAAGCCCCTTCTCCGAGGGCCGCGTCCACGCGGGCGAACGCCGCGAGGATGGCGTCCCGTCCCGTCTCGGGGGTGAGCACCTGCCGGGCGGCATCGTCTTGAAGGGCGAAAGCCAGCCTCGACAGGAGCCTGAGGTGGTTCCTCACCGTCGAGCTGGCGAGGACGAAGAGGGTGCTCACGGGCTGCCCATCCAGCGCCCCGAAATCCACGGGATGGTCGAGGAAGCAGAGGGAGAGGGAGTCCGGCGAGGGAGGCAAGATTACAGGGAATCTGGGATGAGGGATGGCGATGCCGTGACCCACGGCGGTGGAGCCCAGGTTTTCGCGGGCCAGTAGCATCTCGGCCAAGAGGGCCCGG
>JAKAJA010000060.1 GCA_021814085.1 Acidobacteriota bacterium
CGATCGGTAAGGGAGAGAGTTCTTCCAGGACGTGCTTGAGCTCTTCCACGTCCACGGGTTTCTTAAGGAAGGCGTCCGCCTTGAAATCGTTCAGGGTCTCGGTCTTGCTCTGGATTTTCGTAAAGAGCCCCGTCATGACGACCACTTTGGTGGCGGCGGTGTCAGGCATCTCCTTCAGGTGGAGACAAAGTTCCCGTCCGTCGAGCTTGGGCATGAGGGCATCCGTAAGGACCACGTCCGGACGGTGGAGGAGCGCGAGCGCGAGCGCTTCTTCGCCGTTGATGGCCACCAGCACGCCGTAACCCATCCTTTCGAGCACGCGCTGGGCGACGCGCCTTGTTACGGGATCGTCCTCTGCCACGAGAACCAGGGGCCGGGAGAGGGCTCCGAGGTTTTGGGCGCCCGCGGGTTCGTCATGTGACCGCTTTTCATCCATGCGGCGGCGGAAGATGATGGCCGGAGCCGACTTCCAGAAGGCCTGTTGGTCTGCCTTCGGAAGCTTGCATACGCACTTGCCGCAGGAGGGGCATACGGGGCTGTGCGTGGAGTCGAGGCAGTCGCAGAAGGCGACGGTGACGCCATCGTAAGGCGAACCGCAACCTGGACAGACGACCTCTTGGCCGGCACCAGGCACTAGGGCGAAGTCTTCCACCATGAGATCTCCCGATCGACCCGCGGCTCCTCGGCGCCCACTTGCCAGCCGAACCTCAAATTGCCGCTCATACATAGAACATAATATACTTATTTGGTGAGAGCAAGATTACTGAGGAAGATCTGGAGCGGCGGCAGGTCCGGCTCCAGGGATGCGGAGGCATACCGTGCCGGACGAGTCGGAGGGCAGAAAATCCCGGCGCATGGAGTTCCCGAGCAGGACCGAGATTCTAGACGCGCCGCCAGAGCGCGCCTTCAATGACCTCGTCGAGCTGGCCGCCATGGTCTGTGAAACACCCATGGCATGCATCACTCTCGTTGATGAGACGGGGTTCTGGTTCAAGGGCAGCGAGGCACTCCCGGGGATACAAGTCCTGAAGGAGGGCGGTCTTCTCGGCGCCGCCTTGGGCGGAGGCTCGACACTCGTGATCACCGATCTGGAGGCTGATGGCCGTTTCGGCGATGACGACCTGGTGAGAGGGACCGCCGGCCTCAAGTTTTTCATGGGACGCGCTCTGCTCTCCAGCGAAGGAGTACCGCTGGGGGTGCTGGCGGTCATGGACCGGGTGCCCAGGACCATGTCCGAACGGCAGGTGGGGGCCCTCAAGAGAATTGCCGGTCAGGTGGTGGCCCAGCTGGCGCTGGCGCAGAAATTCCAGGATCTGGAGCGGACTTCCGCCGTCGCGCAATCCGCCGACATGAACCGGATGCTGCTGGCGACAGCGGTGAAGCAGGCCCCCGTGACCATCGTTATCACGGACAGTGAGGGGGCCATCCAGTATGCCAACCCCGCTTTTACAACCATTACAGGCTATTCCCTGACCGAGGCCCTCGGTCAGAACCCGCGCATTCTCAAGAGCGGCCTTCACCCGCCTGAGTTTTACACGGAGATGTGGTCGACCCTCTCCAGGGGAGAAACCTGGAAGGGGACCGTCATCAACAGGCGCAAGGATGGGACCCTCTTCTACGAAGAAGCGACCATCTCCCCTGTGAGAGACACGGCGGGGCGCACGACCAACTATGTGGCCGTGAAGACGGATGTGAGCGAGAAACGGCTCGCGGAAGAGAAGATACGCATCCAAAACGAGATCCTGCAAGACAGCGAGCGCCGTTACCGCACGCTCGTTCAGAACTCCGGCGAGGGCATCGCGGTCGTGGATCTGGACGAGGTATTCCGATTCGCGAATCCCGCGGCGGAAGCCATCTTCGGCTCGGAACCGGGCAAACTGGTGGGCCAGTCCCTCCGGCGATTCCTAAGCGCGGAGGCGCTGTCAAAGGTGGTGAGGCAGTCGGAGCCGCGAGCAGGCGGCGCCGCGACCTCCTATGAACTTGAGATCACGAGGCCAAGCGGCGAGTCCCGCCGGATTCTCGTGACGGCCTCCCCTCAAACCGACGAGACGGGCCGGACCACGGGGACCTTCGGCGTCTTCCGAGACATGACCGAGAGCAGGCGGGCCGAAGAGTCGCTCCGCGAGAGCGAATCCCGCATGCGGTCCATCACCGATTCGGCTCAGGATGCCATCCTGATGATGGATCCGGAAGGCCGGGTGTCGTACTGGAACCCTGCCGCCGAGCGCATTCTCGGCTACCCGGCCGCCGAAGCCATAGGCAAGAACCTGCACGCCTTCATCGTGCCTCAGCGCTATCACGAAGCCCATCTCGCCGCTTTCCCCGCGTTCGGGCGAACCGGCCAGGGCGCCGCCGTGGGCAAAACGCTCGAATTGGCGGCTCGTCGCAAGGACGGCGTGGAGATATCGATCGAACTGTCCCTGTCCGCCCTGGAGCTTTCCGGCGGATGGCATGCGGTAGGAATCCTGCGCGACGTCACGGATCGCAAACGTGCCGAGGAGGAGCGGCAGAAATTCGTCTCCCTCGTGGAATACAGCTCGGACTTTATCGGCATGGCCAGCATGGAAGGGAACATGCTCTACCTGAACCGGGCAGGGCAAGGGCTGATCGGCATCTCTTCCGCGGAGGAGGCCCTGAGCAAGACGGTCTGGGACTTCCTTCCCGAGGAGAATCGAAAGAGAGTAAAGAACTCCATCCTTCCAACGGTCATGTCAAAGGGCCAGTGGCAGGGCGAGGTGGAGCTGAAGAACTTCAAGACGGGAGTTCCCATCCCCGTCCATCTCAGCGGCTTCCTCATAAGGAATATGGCGAACGGCGAACCTCTGGCGCTCGCCTGCGTTGGCCGGGACATGAGCGCGCGAAAACAAGCGGATGAAGCCCTCGAGGAATCCGAGAAGCGCTTCCGAATGCTCTTCGAACGGAACCTGGCCGGCGTCTTTCGCAGCACCCTGGACGGGACCCTCCTCGAGTGCAACGAGGCCTTCGCGCGCATCCTCGGCTACGCCTCCCCCGAGGAGATCCTGTCTCCGCAGCTGAAAGGCTTCTCGCGGAGGGACCGTGTCCGGGCCCAGCGTGTCATGGACTTCTTCCACGAATCGGTGGATCGGTACCTCTACGTCGCCAAGATCCGCCAGGAGAAGACGCTGACCAACCACGAGAACTGCCTCAAGCGGCGTGACGGATCCCCCGTTTGGGTCCTCGAGAACGTGAGCCTGATCGAGGGGGGCGAAGACGAACCGTCCATCCTGTACGGCACGGTCATCGATATCAGCAAGCGTAAGAAGACGGAGGAGGCCCTGCGGGCGAGTGAGGAGCGCTACCGCCTCCTCTTCGAGCGGAACCTTTCGGGTGTCTTCAGAACCAACCTGGAAGGCAGAATCCTGGACTGCAACGTGGCGTTCGCCAACATATACGGCTTTGACTCCCCGGATGCGATAAAGGGTTCGAACGTCAAGAGCTTCTACACGCACAACGAGGATCGTTCGGAGCTGCTAACCCTGTTGAAAGAATCGCGGGTGCTGAACAACATCGACCTCTACATGCGCCGGAGGGACGGCACCCCCATCTGGATCAGGGAAAACGTGACCATGATAGAGGGTGCAGGGGGCGAAGAGTTCTTGGAAGGGACCATCATCGACATCACGGATCGCAAGGTCGCGGAGGAGGATCTTCAGAAGGCCAAGGAGATCGCCGAACAGGCCAACCAGAGCAAGAGCGAGTTCCTGGCCAACATGAGCCACGAGATCCGGACCCCCATGAACGGGGTTCTGGGGATGACCGGGCTGGCCCTCGAGACGGAGCTGTCGCCCATACAGCGGGAGTACCTCGAGATGGTGCAGTCCTCCGCCGAGTCCCTCATGACGATCATCAACGACATCCTGGACTTCTCCAAGATAGAGGCGGGAAAGCTCGAGCTCGAATCCATCGAGATGGATCTGGAATCCATCCTCGGCAAACCCGTGGACCTCCTCGCGCCCAGGGCGAGAGAGAAGGGCCTCGCCCTGACCTATCGCCTGGCGCCCGATGTGCCCAGAAGGGTGGTGGGTGACCCGGTGCGCCTGACCCAGGTGCTCACGAACCTCGTGGGGAATTCCCTCAAGTTCACCGAGCAGGGCAGGATTGAGGTGTCTGTCGAGCTTTCGGCCCTTCATTCGGGGAAGGCCTTCCTTCGCTTCTCGGTTCACGATACCGGTATCGGGATTCCGGAAGACAAGCTGGACAGGCTTTTCAAGAGCTTCAGCCAGGTCGATGGGTCCACCACCCGAAAGTTCGGCGGTACGGGGCTGGGATTGGCCATATGCAAGCAGCTGGTGGAAATGATGGGGGGAGAAATCTGGGTCGAAAGCAGGGAAGGGAAGGGGAGCACCTTCTTCTTCAGCGCGGTTCTGGGTGTTGCCGAACCGTCCGCGCGCCGTGACCGTGCAGACGCCGGCATCGAGCCGCAAGCACAGGCGTCAGAATCCTCGACAGCGCCAGGCACTTCAGAATCCGCGCCCCTCAAGCTCCTATTGGCCGAGGATAATCTCGTCAACAAGAGGCTTGCCATAGCCCTCCTCCAGAAGAGGGGTTGGGATGTCCACGACGTGTCCAACGGCAAGGAGGCCATTCAGGCGTTGGAAAAGGGCCGATATGACGCCATCCTGATGGACGTGCAGATGCCCGAGATGGACGGATACACCGCGACCGCGCGCGTCCGCGAGAGGGAGGCGGCCGAGGGGGGACACATCCCAGTCATCGCCATGACCGCCCACGCCATGAAGGGGGACCGGGAGCGGTGCCTCGATGCGGGCATGGACGGCTATGTGACCAAGCCCGTCAAGGCCCAGAATCTTTATGACGAGATTCTCAGGCTCGTGGGCTCCCCGGGGGCCAAAGGCGCACCGCGAACGGAAGAGAAGAAAGCAGAACCATCCGCGGGTGCCGCCCCGGCCGACATCTCCGTCCTCCTTGAAACGGTGGGCGGAGACCGAGATCTAGTAGGGGAGCTGGCTTCCATGTTCCTGGAGGACTATCCGGCCCAGATGGCGTCCATCCGCGACGCGGTCGAGCTCGGAGATGCAAAGTCCCTCCACGAGTCCGCTCACAAACTCAAAGGTTCCGTGGCGAATTTCGGCGCCTCGGCGGCTCGGGAACTCGCCGCCGCCCTGGAACTCATGGGGCGTGAAGGGCGAGCAGGTGATGCTCCGGAAGTGCTGAAGAGGCTTGAGATGGAGATGGAACTCCTCGATCGCTATCTCGGAAGCGCCCCATGGAAGGCCGCATCATGAAGATCCTGCTTGCCGAGGATGACAGAGTCACGCGGCGGCTCCTGGAGAGCCAGCTGAAGAAGTGGGGCTATTCGGTCCTGCTCGCTGAGGACGGCGAGGAAGCGCTTGAGGTTCTCGGCCGACCGGACGGCCCCCGGCTGGCCCTCCTGGACTGGATGATGCCCAAGCTCGACGGCACGCAGGTCTGCGTTCATCTTCGAGAGTCGGGGCGGGAGGATTATGTCTATGTCGTGCTCCTGACATCCCGAAGCAAGAAGGAGGACGTGGCCGCCGGCCTGGAAGCAGGGGCGGACGATTACGTCGTGAAACCTTTCGATCCCACGGAACTGAAGGCCAGGCTTCACGTGGGCGAGAGGGTGATCGGGTTCTCGCAGGGGCTCCTGAGCGCCAACGCCATGCTCCGAACCCTGGCCATGACGGACGACCTGACGGGTCTCCTGACGCACGGCGCCATCCTGAGCCGCCTGCATGAGGAGCACGCCCGCCACTCCCGAACAGGCCTGCCTCTGGGGCTGATCATGGCCGACATCGACCATTTCAAGGCGGTGAACGACACCTTCGGCCACGACGTAGGGGATGAGGTCCTCGCTTACGTGGCTGGCGCCATCCGCCGGTCTTGCAGGCCGTACGACGTGTTGGCGCGCTACGGCGGGGAGGAGTTCCTCATTATCCTGCCGGCCACGGACATGGCGCACGCCGCCTCAGCCGCCGAACGCATCAGAACCACGGTCAAGAAGGGTGCGCCGGGGCTTCGTGGGCCCGAGCACGGGGTCACCGTGAGCCTCGGGGTCGCGTGCCTCCGATTCAACCGGCCCATGAGCCCCGAAGAGCTGCTCCGATGCGCGGACCAAGCCATGTACAATGCCAAGAAGGAAGGCCGCGACCGCGTCTGCCAATGGGCGGGGCCGAAGCCTTGAGCGATCCTTCAAGAGAAAGTCGCCAAGCCGGGAGGCGAGCCCCATGAACCACACCACCGCCTGCACCACGAAGAGCCAGACCACCAAGCCCTGGGCTGTTCAATGCCAGGGACAGGTGGAGCACGAGCACCCGGCCCAGCACCCGGTGGAAAGGACCTTCTTCCAGCAGGACAGGGACCGGCTCCTCCATTCGGAGGCATTCCGCCGCCTCGGCTACAAGACCCAGGTCTTCGTGGTCCATGAGGGAGATTTCTACCGCACCCGCCTGACCCACACCCTCGAAGTCTCCCAAGTAGCGAGGGGGCTGGCCTGGGCCCTCGGGGCCAATGAAGACCTCTGCGAGGCCATCTCCTACGCCCACGACCTAGGACATCCGCCCTTCGGGCACAGGGGGGAGCAAAGCCTCGACGAACTTTTCGGCGCTGCCCTCGAATCTCCGCCCATAGGCCTGAAGAGGCCCCCCGGCGGGAAGGCCTTTGAACAGAATTTTCAATCCTTCCGCATCGTCAACGAGCTGGAGAGGCGATATCCGGCATTTCCGGGGCTCAATTTGAGCTACCCCACCCTCCATGGCATCCTCAAACACCATACCGCCTTCGACAGCCCCGTCATTCCTTACCCGCTGGCCCATTCCAACCACGCCGAAGCGGAACGGCTTTCAGAGCGCTACCTGGACACTCCCGGCTGCAGCGCCGAAGCCCAAATCGTGAATTTGGCCGACCAGGTGGCCTGGGTGACCCACGACCTGGAAGATGCGCTGCGGGTGCGGTTCCTGACCGTGGAGGAGCTGGCGGTCCTGGACATCCCGCTCCTCAGGCAGGCCTGGGAGCGCGCTCAAGCGGCGGGGCCGGGCTGGGACAAGGAGCGGATTCTTTGGGCGAGGCTCCTCGTAAGGAACATGATCGACATCCTCATGACGGACGTCATCCAGTTCGCCTCGGGACCCCTTGCCGCCTGCGGGAGCGCTGAAGAAATCATCCAGCGCAAAGACCCGGTGGTGAGCTTCTCGCCGGATATGGCCAGGTCGGTGAACCTCCTGAGGGAATTCCTCTTCGAGCAGGTCTACACCCATCCCGTCGTGGAACGCATGTCGGCCAAAGCCTCGGGCATTCTTGAGCGGCTTTTCGGAAGTCTCACGAAGGATGTCCTGGAAGCCAAGTCCATGTCCGCCAGGCTCCTGCCGCGCATGACCCGCGAGAGGCTCGATGCGGCGCGTGACCCCGTCGCCCGATTGCAAGTCATCGTGGATTTTCTCGCGGGCATGACCGACCGCTTCGCGACGGAATTTTACAGAGTCCTCTTCGAGCCCGACGAGAAGGGGATCACGAGTTTGTATTGAGAACCGGGAGCAGGGAGCGGGGAGCGGGGAGAAGAAAGCGGGAAAAGGGAACCAGAGAACAGGAGACAGGAGAAAACTTAGGGACGAGCAGGTTGTCCGATGGGGTAGGCTTTGCCGTTTGAACTTCCCCCATCTCCGGCTCCCCGGCTCTCCGGCTCTGCCCCCCCAGTGCGCCGATCGGACCGGAGCTACGCTTGACCGACCGGCTGCAATCCGCTATACTTACTCGTCTGGTGGGGCTATGGCGCAGCTGGGAGCGCGCTTGAATGGCATTCAAGAGGTCGGGGGTTCGATCCCCCCTAGCTCCACCAAAATTTCATTTGTTCCACCACCAGCCCCTTGCCGGGCGGAGGAGCGAGCCGGGATGAGGTATCCCGGCTTTTTGTTTTGTGGCCCCTGAAATGAGGTGCCGTTGAACCCCAACGCGTGGGTCGAAGCGCCGGACTGGCGAGACAGAGCCCAATCCATAGCGGCCAGGCATGGCATCTCGCCCGTCCTGGCCATGCTCCTTTGCGCCGTCCCCAGGCCGGACGAGGACCTGGCCACGTTCCTCAACCCGGAAAGCGTGGACTGGCCCGATCCCATGCGTCTTCCCGGCCTCGGCGAGGCAGCCGAACGTATCGTCCGGGCCCTGAGGGACCGGGAAACGATCCTGGTGCACGGGGATTACGACGTGGACGGGCTCATGGGAACCGCCGTCCTGGTCAGCGGCCTCCGTTCCCTTGGAGGCAAAGTCGAAGGGTTCGTGCCCTCCAGGTTCGATGGGGGATATGGACTTTCCGATGCGAGCTACGGCGCCGTCATCGAGGCGGGCGCCTCCCTCGTGGTGACCACCGACTGCGGCACCAACGCACGGGAGATCGGGCTCCGCTTCAAAGGGGCCGCCGTAGACCTCGTGGTCACGGACCACCACCTCCCCTCGGGCGAGGAACAGCCACCGGGCATCATCGTGAACCCCAAGAACGTTCCGGACCACCCCGACCGCGACCTCTGCGGCGCGGCGGTGGCCTTCCAGACCCTCCGGGGCGTGGCCGCGGCCATGGGAAAGGACCTGAGCCTCGAACCGTTCCTCAGGCTCGTGGCCATCGCCACGATCGCCGACGTCGTGCCCATGAGCGCGATCAACAGGAAGATCTGCAAGGCAGGGTTCCGGGCCCTCGAGAACACGCCCAACC
>JAKAJA010000061.1 GCA_021814085.1 Acidobacteriota bacterium
TGGGGAAGGAACAGGCCACCAAGGACTGCACGGCCTGCCACGCCAAGAACAGCATCCTCCACCGTCCCCTCGACCTGGACGACGCCCTGCCCAAAGACGTGCCTATCATCTACGGCGGGAAGCCCGCAAACGTCGTCAACTACAAAGGGAAAAAACCCACCTTCAATAACGGGCCCCTCCTGAGTTCCTTCTACATCATCGGCGACAGCCGCGCCACGTGGATCGAGTGGATGGGCTGGCTGAGCGTGGCGGGAGCCCTGCTCTTCTCCCTCGTTCACGGAGCCATCCGTCTCTTTGGAGGCAGGTCATGACCACGCCCAAACCCCTCTACGCCCTGCACGAGCGGATCTGGCACTGGCTTCAGGCCGCGGCCATGATCGTGCTGATACTCAGCGGCTTCGCCATTCACTACCCCGACCGGTTCGGCATCCTCGGGTCCATGGCTCGTGCCGTGAGCTGGCACTCCTGGATCGGGTTCGCCCTGATCCTAAATGCCTTCCTCGGCCTCTTCTATCATTTGACGGCGAACAAGTATCACCACTACTTGCCCGAGATGGACGATTTCACGGGGGGCGCCGTCCGCCAGGCGCGCTTCTACCTGTACGGCATCTTCAAGGGCGAGCCCCATCCCTATGAGATCGACCCCCGCCACAAGCTGAACCCGCTGCAGAAGGTCACCTACTTGGCGCTTCTCAATATCTTGCTCCCCTACCAAATCGTCACGGGCGTCCTCATGTGGGGCGCCAACCGCTGGCCCTCGGCCTTCCAAGCCGTGGGTGGGCTTAAAGCGCTGGGCCCGGCCCATACGCTCGGTGCCTACCTATTCCTGTCATTTCTCATCGGGCACATCTACCTGTCCACCACGGGAAAGACGCCTTGGAGCCATCTCAGATCCATGATCACGGGTTGGGAGGAACCGGCTTGAACGGCGAGAAGGGGGGCGCAGTGGTGCCAAGGAGGCGGCGCGGCGCGCCCGCCAGCGAAGCATTGCCCCCGGAGCCTTCGGGAGGCGTGACGTTCTCGGTCAGGGCCATTGGGATCCTCCACACGCCTTTTCACCGGCACTGCCCCGCCCCCAAACACTTTGAACGGCGCGGACGCGGCACGCTCGAAGTGCTGCCCGAATTCCAACCCGCCCTGCGTGCGCTGAAGAACCACGGTCACCTCTGGCTCTTGCTCTACCGGGGAGGCGGCCAACTCGGCCGTGAGACCGCCCCCCGGCCATGCGAGCTGGAGGAAGGAGTCATGGCAGAGGGCGGCGACCTGTCCCTTCAGAATATGGCGAGGCTAGCTTTGGTGAAACTCCTGGGCATAGAGGGCACGATCATGCGCCTTGATGGCCTAGATGCCGATGACGGTACACCCGTACTGGATATCATGCCGCCGCGGGCAGCACCCGAGCTGTCCATCCCCGAACGGAACGAAGATGGCCGCGCACCCGCGGCAAAAACTTAGGAGAAAAACGTGAGCAAGATCGCTGTTCCCCTTATCGACGGAAAATTCTCGAGCCATTTCGGGGGCGCCGATGCCTTTGGGCTGTTCGAGGTGGACCAAGCGGCCCGGACCATCCTCAAGATGGAGGTCGTCCCGGCCCCCCCGCACGAGCGCGGCGCCTTCCCCACCTGGCTCCACGAGAACGGAGCCACCGTCATCCTGGCCGGCGGCATGGGCCCCAGGGCGGTTCAGATGTTTGAGCAGTTTGGCATCCAGGTTCTGGCGGGTGTGGGCGGGGAGGATCCCCGAGCGGTCGTGAAGGCGTTCCTCGCCGGTGACCTGGTGAGTACCGGAGAGACGTGCGGCGGGGGCCACCTCCACGCGTGCGGAGACCACGGCCACGAGGGCGGATGATAGGGGACCTAACAGGCTGCCCGAAAACTCTCGACCTACGGGAGCTTTTCAGCAGCCTGCTAACCGTCCCCACGAAAATGACCATCGCCGACCTTGACCGCGCCCCGGTCACTGCCTGAGCATACTGGTGAGCGTGCAGGAGGGATGACCGTGGCACTGACACCGGAAGAGTTGGCGAACCGGAAGCGACAGTTCGAAGAGCGGACGGTGCTGTTCGAGGGATTCGGTTACGACCGATTCCTGACGCCGGCCTTCGTCCTTGATGGGACCGGCGACCTGGACGGCCCGGCGCTGGACCTGGGCACGGGCATGGGCATCATGGCGCGCGAACTGGCGAGGCGGGGGATCGATGTCTGCAGCGTGGACGTGAACGCCGAGGACCAGCAGGTGGCCGCCTTCCTGACAGAAGACCCTGCCCTCTCCGAACGAATCCGGTACTCTCTCGCGGATGGAGCGAACCTGCCCTTTCCGGACGGCACCTTCGGCTCCGCGGTGACATTGGATGTCCTCCATCACCTCACGGACGGCGCGGCGGTCATGAGAGAGATGCTCCGCGTGGTCAGGCCCGGAGGGACGATCGTCCTGGCCGAATTCTCCAGGGAAGGTTTCGAGCTGGTCGCCAGGGTTCACGCGAAGGAGGGGAGAGTCCACCCCGAAGGGCCGGTCACCATGGATTGGGCGCGAGGAGTCCTCTCAGGCCTGGAAGCCGAAGAGGTGACATCGCGCGAGGGGCACCTCCACCGGGTGGCCGTCTTCCGGACACCACCGGCCCTCGATGCGCCGCAGCCCTTCGCCTCCCTGGACCGGCGCGGCCTCCTGACCGCGCTGAGGACCTTCGCCGGGAACTGGCTGGCCCACGACGGCTGCTGGTTCCTGGCCGCCGAGGAGCGGTCGGGGACGGGGACCGCCATGGAGCTTGACGCCCGTGCGTGGGAGCGATTCTCGGCCGCGGAAGCCCGACGGATCATGGCCGCCTTCGGCATTCCCGAAGCAGGTGGCCTCGAATCCCTGGAGCGGGTCCTGAAGCTTCGGATGTACGCCTTCATCAATCCGCAGCGGGTGGAGTGGTCGGCCGACAGGAGGCGCCTCCGGTTTTTCATGGAATCGTGCAGGGTCCAGGAGACGCGGCAGAAGAAGGGCCTCCCCGCATTCCCCTGCAAGGCCGTGGGTGAAGTGGAATTCGCGGGACTCTCAAAGGCCGTCGATCCCCGGATCCGCGCGCGATGTCTTCACTGCCCTCCCGATGCCGCGGAGGACTCAGCGTGCGCGTGGGAGTTCACCATGGACGCCGAAAGGCGGCCGTAATCTCCTGGGCGTCGCCAGCCGTGCCCTGCGTCCCCTAAGCGCGCCTTTCTCATGCGAACCGGGTCCCCGCTGGAAAAGTGGCCCTTGATAGTAATGCCTCGGGCCCCCGTTCCAAGGGGGTCCAGGGGGCCAGCCCCGTACCTCGGGTGGGCGCGGCCGGCTTCGCATGACGGCGTCGCCCTATCTACGGATGAGTCCTAGAACTGCGACCAGAGGTACTGGTTCGTCACCTCGTGGTGGAAGATGATCTCGCTCCGCTTGATGCGGGTGCCCAGGGCCTTGGCAGAGCGCTCGGCGGCGGCCTGCTTCACCTCCCCGTACTTTTCGTGCACGTCTGCCCCGAGCAACTCCTGGGCCCACTTGCTCGCCTTGAAGATGCGGAGCGCGTCCTGGATGTTGTCGGGCAAAAAGCGCGTGCGGGGACGCTTGCCCTCACCCTCGTCCTCCATGAGCGGGCCCTCGAGGCCCGTGCGGAAGAGGGCGTAGATGGCCATGTAGGGGTTGACGTCGGGGGCGATGGAGCGGACCTCGATGCGCGCGGAACGCTCGTTGCCCAGGGGGATGCGCACCATGGAGCCGCGGTCCGAGGCCGAGACCTTGATCTGGTTCGGGGCCTCGAAGTGCGGGTCGAGCCGGCGGTAGGCGTTCACGCTCGGGTTGAGGATGAGGCAGAGGTCGTTGGCGCTGGCGAGGGTGCGTTGGATGAAATCCCAGGCCGAGGCGGAGA
Source organism: Acidobacteriota bacterium (assembly GCA_021814085.1). Classification (GTDB taxonomy): domain Bacteria; phylum Acidobacteriota; class UBA4820; order UBA4820; family DSQY01; genus JAKAJA01. Next base: position 3,881 of record JAKAJA010000061.1, read on the forward strand.
GGTGGTCCTTGCCCTTGCCGTCCCAGAACAGGTTCTTGCCCTTTCGCGACACGGACATGTTGGTGTGCATGCCGTTTCCGTTCACGCCGGCCACCGGCTTGGGCAGGAAGGAGGCGGTGAGCTCGCGCTGGGCCGCCACCTGGCGCGCGATGAGCTTGTAGAGCTGGACCTGGTCGGCGCCGACCATGGCCGCCGCGTAGGAATAGTTCATCTCGAACTGCGAGGGGGCCACCTCGGGATGGTCCTTCTCGTTGCCAAACCCGAGCGCGCGCTGGACTTCGGCAGCGGTGTCAATGAAGGTTCTCAGCGGGTCGCCCGGCAGGGAGTGGTAGTACCCACCGGTGGAGATAAACTCGAATCGTCCGGTCTCCGGGTAGTGCCGCTCCGCGTCGCGGCCCTTGAGGAGGAAGCCTTCGATCTCGTTCGAGACGTTCAGCGTGAGACCCTTGGCGGCCATCACTCCCGCGTAAGACTTGAGGCGGGCGCGCAGGTCGCCGGCGTAGGGCGAGCCGTCCTGATCCCGGACCTCGCCAAAGACGAGAACCTTGCCGGGACCGAATACGTCGGCCGGCAGCCAGTAGAAGGAGGGCCAGTCGATACCGAGTCGCAGGTCCGACTCGGCCTGCCTCGAGAACCCGCGGATGGAGGAGCCGTCGAAGGTGAGGTTGTCCGCCGCCCCGAGGAGGAATTTCTTGTCGTAATCGAGCATGTGGAAGCGCCCCTCGAGGTCGGTGAAGCAGACCGTGACGGCCTTGATGCGCCGCTCGTCGCGCAGGTACTTCATCCGCGCCTCGCGGATGGCGTCGGGGTTCTTTCCGCTCAGCCGCTCGGCCTTCGCCGCCAGGTTCATCTCCTCCAGCTTCTCGTAAGGAATCTCCAGGAAATCTCGCAGCGGGGTCGTCATGTCTAAGTCCTCCTCACCTAATATAAATATACATCTAATTATATTTATTAGCAAGAATTTTAATCTAGTTTAGAGTAATACTATAGTAGTGCTGCGCTGTATAGCAGACAGGACGCCGCGCCGGTTTAGGGTGACCGCTCCCCCGTGGGCGAGTTCCCCAGGCAGGGCCCTTGCCCGCCGCACCGGCGCCTTTCTAATCCCCAGCATCTTCCTCTGAGGCCCAGGGACAATTTCCAGCAAACCCCGGCCAGATAGAGCAGGGTGCGACTCCGACGCCCTGCCCCCTATCCCATCTTGAACAAAGCCGTCCGTTCATGACCGCCAGAAGGGGCAAGCAAGTTGGAGGCTAGATTGCCTTAGGTGCTGCTGGCTTGTGAGGATGCCTGTCCTGCTTCATGATAAGCAACTTGGTCACACACCAAGGGGGGAATCATCACACTCCTGGAGGGGACAATGTCGAATATGCGGCGAACACGCCTTGTGGGCATGCTGGTTTCGCTATACCTAGTCGGGGCGTCCGCTATTGTCGCCCGGCAACCCCTCACGTACCAAGAGCGCGTCAAGGCCCAGGAAGCCATCGAGCGGGTTTACTACACCCACCGGATCTGGCCGAAGGAAAACCGTGAGCCCAAGCCGCCCTTCGAGAAGATGGTGGCCAAGGCGGAGATAGAGGCCAAGGTCACCGACTACCTGAAGAAATGCGAGGCCCTTGATCGATTATGGCAGAAGCCCATCCAGCCCGAACAACTTCAAGCCGAGATGGACCGAATGGTCAAAGGTACCAGAGATCCTGCCATGCTCAAGGAAATCTTCGTAGTCCTCAACGACGATCCCGCGCTCATCGCCGAGTGCCTCGCTCGCCCCTTGCTGGCAGACAGGCTCATCCACAACCGGTATTTCAGCGATACGAGGTTTCACTCGGACACCAGGGAGCAGGCGGAGAGGGCGCTCGAGGAGGCGGATCCGGAGAACCTTGAGTCGTGGCCGCAGGGAGAGTTTCGCAGGGCCGTATACAAGCTCCGAGATGAGAACCTGCGGGACAGGGAATGGGGGACGAGCGAAGGAATCGATATCCAGCTGGACGCCGATGCCTTCGCGAAGATGTCGGCGGATTACCCCGAGTCGGCAGAACTCAGGTTCTCAGAGGAGAGGGAGGGGTTCCTGATTGCTCATGTGGTCAGCAAGTCGGAGAAAGAACTCGTTATGGAGGGTCTCTGGCTGTCCAAGAGGCCTTTCGATTCCTGGTGGAGCGATACATCCCCAGCGATAGCCGCCGCAGAACCTCCTGGCGGGAGCGACATAAATAGGCATCCCAGCGTCGGCGCGGACACGCCCGAAGCAGTTCATGCCGCTGCATGGGCAGACAACGCCCTTGCATGGCCCGGAGTCCCTGATCCTCGCTCGGGACACACCGCTGTTTGGACGGGCTCGGAAATGCTTGTGTGGGGAGACAACCGGAAAAGCACGGGCGCATTTGATCAGCCCTCATCGGGAATCTGGACGGTTACATCCTTGGGTGCTAACTGCCCGTCGGCCCGTGAGCACCACACGGCCATCTGGACGGGGGCTGAGATGATCGTGTGGGGAGGCGACAACAATGATATCAATCTTCCCCTAAACACCGGAGCCAGGTATGCCCCCGCAACGGACTCCTGGACCGCTACTTTCACAGGGAACAATTGCCCCTCGGCCCGCTACGGTCACTCCGCCCTCTGGACGGGCTCGGAAATGATTGTGTGGGGAGGGTTCGGGAAAGGCTACCTCATCACCGGCGGGCGATACAACCCTTCGTCAGACACCTGGACGCCCACGTCCACGGGGGCCGGATGCCCCGCGGGACGCATCAACGACACGGCCGTGTGGACGGGAACGGAGATGATCATCTGGGGGGGCGTTTGGTATGACATGGGCCGCGGCTCGGTTTACGAGAACAGCGGTGGACGGTACAACCCCTCATCGGACCTGTGGACTCCCACCTCTAAAGCGGGCCCCCAGGCCCGTACCTCCCACACGGCCGTCTGGACGGGTACGGAAATGATCGTGTGGGGCGGATTCACGGACAAAATGGACTACAACAGCGGCGGCCGCTACAACCCCGCTTCAGACGCATGGACGTCCACCTCCATGGGAACCAACTGCCCGTCGGCCCGTTACCAGCACACCGCCGTGTGGACAGGCACGGAGATGATTCTCTGGGGGGGGCACTTCTACGATGGAAGCCATCACTATTACTTCGACGGTGGGCGCTACAACCCTTCGTCGGACACCTGGAGGGCAACCTCCGTGGCGGTGGACTGTCCCTCGGCCCGCTACCAACACACCGCCGTTTGGACGGGGGCGGAGATGCTCGTGTGGGGTGGAGGAACCTACTCGAATGGTTCCTCGGAGTATTTCAACACGGGCGGGCGGTACGACCCTTCCCTCGATGCCTGGACGGCCATACCCAGCGGAACGAATTGCCCCTCAGGCCGCATGTTCCACACCGCAATCTGGACAGGCACAGCAATGGCCGTGTGGGGGGGAATAACCGGAGCGGGCGTGACGCAGACGGGAGGCTCGTTCGTCCTGAATCCAATTGCACCGCCTGTCCCTGCCCAGATAAAGAAGGCGGCGGCCCCCACGCCCTTCACATTGATTGTGACAGGCACCAACCTCCAAAATGGCATCAGCGTCAGGATCAACGGCACACCGTGGACTGGCGTGACATGGGTGTCTCCGACCAAGATCAAGATTGGGCAAGGCAAGACGCTGAAGGCGCTCGTTCCCAAGGGACAGACCACCCAGTTCACATTCGCAAATCCGGATGGCGGACGAGTGTCCTACGATTGGAGTTGGTAGGCTTGGCCAACCGATGTCGAGATAGGTTGCACTCCGACACAGTACCGCCACGAGGAAGCCGAAACGGTTCGGGACGGGTTTGGTGAAGAAACGGTAAACATTGCCCCCACCGTTTCCGATGGGGACAATCCGGGAACGACCGTAAGCGCTTTAGATTCTTGGCGGAGAGAGAGGGATTCGAACCCCCGAACCCTTGCGGGTTAACGGTTTTCGAGAAGACTTAGGGCCGACTTTAAAGGAGTGCCCTTCAGTGCCATCTAGTCCACTCTAGTCATACGACAGATGGCGAATCGGCCAAGGCGATCTTTTCGGTATTTGCCAGGAGTGCCCTTCAGTGTGATTCAGAACTAACAGTTTTCTTGCAGTCGCCCTCGGCGGGAATCTCCCGCCAGAGACCAAAACGGGAACCGATTGGCAGCACGAAGGGCCCCTCTTTCGAGGGGCCCTTTCTTGTAAGGCACTTGCAGGCCATCAAGGACTGGTTTGTTTTGAGCTCCAAAGTTCCAGCAGTTGCTGAATTTCCTCTTTGCGGAGAACGGCCGGCCTCCCAATACCAAACCATGGGCTGTCTTTCTTCGGCACGTTGCGAACGTACTTAAAATCCAACAGAAAATCTTCGCCCTTAGCGCTCTTGGTCACCCACATCATCGGGAAGTACGCCGCATCCAACTCTTCTGGGTGAATGACCCCGACATGATACAGCCGCAAAACGACAGGGTTTTTGCCTCGCGGAAAGTCGTAGGTGATTCTCAATCGCCCCTTGCAGTTCTTAATAATGCACGGCGCATCAATGGGCTCAATCGAGTGGGGCCAACCGCTACGCGCTTTCTTCATCGCGTCGATCTTTGAAAGCAGGAACTGGTAGAGCTTTCCCTCGAAGGACGTCACCTCCCTCAGGGCGAGCTTCA
>JAKAJA010000062.1 GCA_021814085.1 Acidobacteriota bacterium
AAGGGCGAGCGCATGGCGGCCTTCTTGGAGAGGATGCAGGACTTCTCGAAGGTGCCGCCGATTCCCACGCCGATGACGAGGGGCGGGCATGCGTTGGCGCCGCCCGCGGAGACCGTCTCGAGGACGAACTTCTTGACGCCCTCCAGGCCGTCGGCGGGCTTGAGCATGGCCTGCTTGGACATGTTCTCGCTGCCGCCGCCCTTGGCCCCGAAGGTGAGGCGGATCTTGTCGCCCGGCACGACCTCGTAGTGGATGACGGCGGGGGCGTTGTCCCCCGTGTTCTTGCGCTGGATGGGGTCGTTCAGGATGGACTTGCGCAGGTAGCCATCGGTGTAGGCCTTGCGGATCCCGGCGTTGATGGCGGCGGTGAGGTCGCCCTCCACGTGCACGTCCTGCCCCACCTCCGCGAAGATCACGGCGAACCCCGTGTCCTGGCAGTAGGGCACGCACTCCAGCTTGGCGATGCGGGCGTTCTCCTGGATCTGGCGGATGACCTCTTTGCCGGCCTCGGACTTCTCGTCCTTCAGGGCCGCATCGAAGGCCTCGAGCATGTCCGCGCCGATGTCGTAGTTGGCGTTCGTCGCCACCTTGGCCAGGGCCTCGGTGACCGCTTCGGCTTTAACAGTCCTCATCTGCCTCCCCTGACAAGAAAGGGGGCCGGTCCATCAGGCCCCCGAGGTTTCAATGATACCCCCCCGCCCCTCCGGTGGCAAGGCGCGCGGCTGGCTCCCACTTGTGCCCGAAAGTGGTATATTGGCCGGGTAGAGTTTGGCGAATCCCGCGGTGCGGTTTTACCGCGGGGCGCCGTGGGGGCGGAACCTTGGAAGGACGAAAGGAGATTGGCACATGCTGAACAAGATCGGTCTGATCGGCGGGGGTTACATCGGCGGCGTTCTCACCCAGGAGATTGCCCAGCGGAGGCTCGCGCGCGAGGTGGGGTTGGTGGACCCGGCCCCCATGCCGAACCCCAACGATCCCCCGGACCGCCAGGAGGTCGTCAAGAAGCAGTCCGTGTCCATCGGGAAGTGCCTGGATATCGCCGAGGGACTCCCGACCATCCGCAAGGACGTCAAGGTCGTGGGCTCCAAGGACTACTCCTCCCTGGCCGGCGCCGAGATGGTGATCAACACCGCCGGGGTGCCGCGCAAGGCCCGTCCTGACGGCACGTTCCCCAGCCGCGAGGAGCTGCTCGCCATCAACCTCAAAGTCACCATGGAGGTTGCCAAAGGCATCAAGCAGTACTGCCCGAACGCCATGATCATCTCCATCGCCAACCCGCTCGACGCCATCGTCTACACCCTCGACAAGCGCCTCTCGCCGCCCAAGAACATGCTCTTCGGCATGGCCGGCGTCCTCGATTCCAATCGCTACTGCTACTTCGTGGCCGAGGCGGCCAACGTGTCGGTGGAGAACGTCAACGCCGTCGTCCTCGGCGGCCACGGTGACGACATGGTGCCGGTGCGCAGCTCATGCCAGATCGCCGGCATCCCGGTCACCAAGTTCCTCGACGCCGACACCCTCGCCAAGATCGAGGCGCGCACCCGCAAGGCGGGCGGCGAGGTCGTCGGCCTTCTGGGCTTCGGCTCGGCCTTCGTGTCGCCGGCATGGTCGGCCCTCGAAATGGCCGAGGCGGTGATCTTCGACAAGCGCAAGATCCTGCCCATCTGCGCCAAGCTCGAGGGCGAGTACGGCGTCAATGGCCTGTTCGTGGGCGTGCCCGCGATCGTGGGCAAGAACGGCGTCGAGAAGATCATCGAGCTCGACCTCACGGACGAAGAGAAGGCCGCGCTCGCAAAGTCGGTCACCGGCGTCAAGAAAACTTGCGACGAAGTCGACACCATGCTCAAGAGTCTGTAGGCGTTCTCCAATCAATCTATGGTCACCAGGCTCCCCGCCACGGCGGGGAGCCTTTTTTCGCGGATTGATACCAATTTGCCTTCAATGCTGGAGTGACTCCCCTCCTCTGCAGGCCTGGATACACGTCCCGGCCGGGGCGAGGATGTGTGTCCTCGCCTCCGGGGCGTGGACAACGGACGGCAAGTTGGTATGAGGGAGCTCGCGCGAAGAAGGATGGGCGGGAAATCAGCGGAGGCCGCGCCCCTTTCCTCGCCAGCGGGGGACTGCCCTCGCATTCCGCCCGAAGGGCCGTTGCGCCACAACCTCTCCCGGGTGGGGTAAATGCCCACCGCCATCGGTTCGCCCTTTCCATCTCCCAGTCTGTTGCTTATTTTATACGCGTTCGTGGCCCCTGCGGCGGTTCCAGGAAGTGGGTTATATACCCCATTTTTGAGCTTGGAGTTTCTGCCTCGACCTATCCCAAATTCGAGGGGTCCAGAATGGGCCTGGGGGGAACCTTTCCGCGCTCCACAACGGCCCGCGGAAGTCCTATCGAAGGAGTCTCTCATGGCCCTGATTCTATTTGTCGACGACGATCCGGATATCGTAGAAGCCGGCTCCATCGTCCTCGAGAGCGCCGGGCACACCGTCGTGGCCGCGCACAACCGCGAGGACGGCATGGCTGCCGTCCGATCCAAGAATCCAGACCTCCTCATCCTGGACGTGATGATGCAGGAGCCCGACGACGGCATCGCCATGGCGGTGGACCTCCAGAAGGCCGGGTTCAAGAAGCCCATCCTCATGCTCACCAGCCTCAGCAAGGTCGTGGGGTACTCCTACGGCCGCGAGGACGACGTGGTGCCCGTTGACGACTTCCAGGAGAAACCCATCGAACCCGCCGCGCTCGTGGCCAAGGTCAACGAGCTGCTGGCAACAAAGCTTGTGGCAAAGGAGAGATGACATGCTCGCCACAGAACAGCTGAGGCTCTCGGCCGAGATCGTGGAGCTGGCCGACCGCTACGGCAGGGACCGCTGCGCCCTCATGCCCATCCTGCAGACCGTGCAGGATCGCTACAACCACATCTCCGAGTTCGCCATGCAGGAGGTGGCCAACCTCCTCCAGATCCATCCCGTGGAGGTGTACAGCGTCGTCACCTTCTACGCCTTCCTGAAGGCGGACACGCTCGGGAAGTTCGTGATCCGACTCTGCCGCACCATCTCCTGCGACATGCAGGACAAGGACAAGGTGGCCCGCCAGCTCGAGAACGAGCTGGGCATCCGGTTCGGCGAAACAACGCCGGACGGGAAGTTCACCCTGGAGTGGGCCAACTGCCTGGGCATGTGCGACCAGGGCCCCGCCCTGCTGGTGAACGACCAGGTCTTCACCCAGGTGGACTTCGCCAAGGTCCACGACATCCTGGAGGGGTGCCGCCGCAGCTTCAGCGTCCACCCCATGCCGAAGGGAGGGCACTGACATGAGCCTCTTGAAGAAAGGGCCCATCTTCTCCAGCGGCATCCTCCCGGACGAGGGCCTAAAACGGGCCCTCACGCTCACCCGCGCCGAGATCATCTCCGAGGTCCGCGAATCCGGCCTGAAGGGGCGCGGTGGCGCGGGCTTCCCCACGGGCGTGAAGTGGAACCTCGCGGCCGCCGCTCGCGGTGAGCACAAGTTCGTGGTCTGCAACGCCGACGAGGGCGAGCCGGGCACGTTCAAGGACCGCGTCCTCCTCACGGACTACGCCAACCTCGTATTCGAAGGGATGACCATCGCCGGGAAGGCCATCGGCTCCCACCAGGGCATCCTGTACCTCCGGGGCGAGTACCGCTACCTCCTCGGCCAGCTCGAGGGGGTCCTCGACGGGCGGCGCAAGGCCGGGCTCCTGGGCCAGAACATCCTGGGCAAGGAAGGCTTCAATTTCGACATCGAGATCCGCATGGGCTCGGGCGCCTACGTGTGCGGCGAAGAGACTGCCCTCATCGAGTCCCTCGAGGGCCATCGCGGCGAGCCGAGGAACCGCCCGCCCTTCCCCGTGGACACGGGTTACCTCGGCAACCCCACCACGGTGAACAACGTGGAGACACTCGTCCTGGCCACGGCCGTCCTCGCCAGGGGCGCGCAGTGGTTCAAGGCCATCGGGACGGACAAGTCCACGGGCTCCAAGCTCTTCTCCGTCTCCGGCGACTGCGAGCGCCCCGGGGTCTACGAGTTCCCCATGGGCATCACCATAGCCCAGCTCCTGCGCGAGGTCGGAGGCGAGAGCGCCAAGGCCGTCCAGGTGGGCGGCGCCTCCGGGACGTGCGTGCCCGCCTCCCTCTTCGCCCAGACACTGGCCTTCGAGGGCGTGCCCACGGGCGGCTCCATCATCGTCTTCGGGCCCGGCCGCGACATGCTCAAGGTGGCGCGCAACTTCATGGAGTTCTTCGTGGAAGAGTCCTGCGGCCAGTGCACGCCCTGCCGTTACGGCAACGTGGCCCTTCTTCAGGGCATCGAAAAACTCGAGAAGGGGCGGTGTTCCATGGCACACCTGAACGAACTCCTCGCCCTGGGCGAGTCCATGCAGCTCGCCTCCAAGTGCGGCCTGGGGCAGACGAGCCCCAACGCGTTCATCGCCATCGTCAAACACTTCACGGACGAGATCCTGGGCCGGGCGTTGCCCGCACAACAGGCCTGAGGGAGACACCTATGCCAGACAGAACCCACGATTCGCATCAGGACAGCTCCCGGGCCCCGGTGAGCCAGCGGTCCCACACCGTTCAGGCTGCCCACACCGAGACGGGCATCGGAGCCCACGTGACGGTCAGGCTCGACGGCCGGGACATCAAGGTCCCATTCGGGACCACCATCCTCGATGTGGCCCGGAAGGCCGGCGTCCGCATCCCCACCCTCTGCCAGCACGACGACCTCTGCATCGCCGGGGTCTGCCGCATCTGCGTGGTTGAGATCGAAGGCATGCGCACCCTTCAGGCCTCCTGCGCCTACCCCGTCACCCAGCCCATCACCGTAAACACACACACCCGCAAGGTCCGCCAGGCCCGCCGCCACATCCTCGATCTCATGCTGGCCAACCACTACGGCGAATGCTACTCCTGCTGGCGCAACCAGAACTGCGAGCTGCAATCCCTTGCCGACGAGTACGGCGTGGACTCCTTCCGGTTCGGCCACCCTGAGAAGCCCCGGTACGAGAAGGACACCTCCAGCTACGCCGTCATCCGGGACATGAACAAGTGCATCCTGTGCCGCCGCTGCGTCCGGACGTGCATCGACCTCCAGGAGGTGGGCGTCCTGGAGGCCGTGGACCGGGGCGACAAGACCAGCATCTCCACCTTCATGGACAAGCCCCTGAGCGAAGTGATCTGCATCAACTGCGGGCAGTGCATCAACCGGTGCCCCACTTCGGCCCTGGCCGCCAACGACCCGACGGATGAAGTCTGGGAGGCCATCGACGACCCCAAGAAGCACGTCGTCATCCAGACGGCCCCCTCGCCCCGCGCGGCCATCGCCGAATGCTTCGGCATGCCGGCGGGAACCGCCCTCACCTTCGAGTTGAACACGGCCCTCAAGCAGTGCGGTTTCGACCGGGTCTTCGACACGAACTTCACGGCGGACCTCACCATCCTCGAAGAGGGCACGGAGCTTCTCAAGCGGCTCCACGCCGCCCTTGTACAGAAGGACCCCTCGGCCACGGTGCCCCAGTTCACTTCGTGCTCGCCGGGATGGGTGAAGTATCTGGAGCACTTCTACCCCGAGATGATCCCCAACCTCTCCTCCGCCAAGAGCCCGCAGCAGATGTTCGGCGCGGTCATCAAGACTTACTACGCCAAGTTGCACGGCATCGACCCGAAGGACATCGTCACCGTGGCCCTCATGCCGTGCTCCGCGAAGAAGTTCGAGTGCAACCGCCCGGAGATGTGCGACTCGGGCTTCAAGGACGTGGATTACGGGCTCACGACCCGCGAGATGGCGGCCATGATCAAGGAGGCGGGCATCGACCTTCCGCGCATGCCCAAGACCGACTTCGACTCGCCCTTCGGGTCCGCCACGGGCTCGGGCGTCATCTTCGGTGCGACGGGAGGCGTCATGGAAGCGGCCCTCCGCACCGTCATTGAGCTGGTGTGCGGCATCAAGGTGGAGAACCTCTTCGACCACGCCCGCGTCCTGCCCGTCCGGGGTTTTGAGGGCATCAAGTACGCGGAGCTTCCCATCGGGGCCGTGGGCCCCGTGCCCGACATCCTCAAGGGCCTTTTCAAGGACTGGGAGTGGCTCAAGAGGGCAACGCTCAAGGTTGCCGTCGCCCACGGCACGGCCAACGCCAAGAAGGTCCTGGACGACATCAAGGCGGGCGGAAAGTTCGCCCAATGCCACTTCATCGAATTCATGGCCTGCCCGGGCGGCTGCATCGGCGGCGGTGGCCAGCCCATCCCCACGAGCCCGGAAATCCGAGCGGCCAGGGCCAGGGCCATCTACTCGGAGGACGAGGCCTACCCGGTTCGCAAGTCGCACGAGAACCCGGCCGTCCTCCAGCTCTACAGCGACTTCCTCACGGACGGCCCCTGCGGCCACTTGAGCCACGAGCTCCTCCACACCGGTTACACGGCCAGGGGCAAGTACATTTACTAGCTTCCGAGGGAGGGTGGGCCGGTCGCCCGCCCTCCCCGCCTTGTCCCCGCGCTGCCGGCGGCGTAGTCTGAGCAACTGGAAAGGTCTGAGACGCGCATGGCAGAGGACCGGCCCAACGACCCCTTGCTCGCCGACTTCCCCCAGCCGGAAGGCCTGGCCGGGGGATTCTCTGCGGCTGAGACGGTGGCCCTGGAACACGTCAACAAGAAGGTAGCTGAAGGGAACTCCCTCGAGGAGATCCTCCAGTTCCTGTTCGACCACGTGCAGCCCATCATCCCCTGCGACCGCATCGGCCTGGCCTTCCTGGAGGAGGATGGAAGCAGGGTCGTGGCCCACGTGGCGGTGGCCAACTACGGCCCCCTCCGCCTGCCCCGAGGATATGCGGCGGACCTTCAGGGCAGTTCGCTGGAGCGGGTGCTCCGCTACGGGAAGCCGCGCATCATCGGCGACCTGGCCCTCTACGCCCGCGCCCATCCCCACAGCGATTCCACCCAGCGCCTCCTGCGCGAGGGCATCCGGTCGAGCATGACGTGCCCACTCGTGGTCGGCGGGAGGGCCATGGGCTTCCTCTTCTTCAGCGCCCGGCGCCCAAACGCCTACGGCGAGCGCGAGGTCTCCCTCGAACTGAAGGTGGCCGAGCGGCTGGGCCAGGCCGTGGAGAAGGCCTTCCGAATGGGCCAAGTGGAGTCATCCAAACGAGCTTACATGGAGCTTCTGGGATTTGTGAGCCACGAACTCAAGAACCCCCTTGCATCCATCATTTCCGAAGGCAAGGTGCTGGAGGGCGGGTATCTAGGCCCCATGAACGAAACGCGGCGGAAGATCGTCGCGAAGATGGTCCGCAAGGCCGAGTTCCTCCTCGGCCTGGTGAGGGAATACCTGGACTTGGCCCGCCTCGAACAGGGGCACCTCCAGGTACAGCCCCTGAAGGGCGTCAACGTGATGGACCAGTTGATTCTCCCCGCCCTGGACATCATCCAGCCCCAGCTGGACGAGAACGCCATGAAATTTGTCTGCCACGCGACCGAGGGGCAGATTGAGGCGGAGTGCGACCCGGCCCTCATGATCATCGTCTTGATCAATCTCTTGGGCAACGCCGCCAAGTACGGCCAAGCGGGGGGCAAGGTCGAGATCTCCGTGGAGGCCCTTCCGGCCCTGCGCGTCAGTGTAACCAATGAAGGCCCTGGGTTTCAGGAACACGAACGGGCCCTCCTGTTCCGGAAGTTCTCTCGCATACCCTCGCCCGAGCTCGCCTCCCGCAAGGGCTCGGGCGTAGGCCTCTACACCACCTGGTGGATCGTCAACCGTCACGGCGGGCGAATCTGGGCCGACTCCGAACCGGGCCGCTGGGCCCGTTTCACCTTCGAGATTCCGCAGCCCCTCTCGTCCGGCGATCTTGGTCCGGCGCGGTCTTAAAGTAAGGAACAACCATGAGCGAAGCCTCCTCGCATCCATTCATCGATGAAGCGGCGATCCAGGCCACCCTGACGGGAACCAGGGGGGCCGGCGCGACCCGCGTGCGCGACGTCATTTCCAAGGCCCTCCTTCTCCGGGGTCTTCATGCCGAGGAGATGGCCGTCCTCATGGACATCAGCGACCCCGGCCTCCTGGGCGAGATGTTTCACGCCGCGCGCCGCGTGAAGGAGGCCATCTACGGGAAGCGCCTGGTCATCTTCGCGCCCCTCTACATCTCCAACCTGTGCGCCAACGAGTGCCTCTACTGCGCCTTCCGCGCCCGCAACTCGGAGCTCAAGCGGCGCGCCTTGTCCCAGGAGGAGATCGCGGAGGACGTGCGCCACCTCCTCCGGGACGGCCACAAGCGCATCCTCCTGGTGGCGGGTGAATCCTACCCCCGCGAGGGCTTCGACTACGTCCTCAAGTCCATCGAGACGGTCTACGCCACGAAGGAGGGCCCCGCCGAAATCCGGCGGGTGAACGCCAACGTGGCCCCCCTGAGCGTCGAGGAATTCCGCCGGCTCAAAGCCGCCCGCATAGGGACCTACCAGCTCTTCCAGGAGACCTACCACCGGGAGACCTACTCCAAGGTTCACC
>JAKAJA010000063.1 GCA_021814085.1 Acidobacteriota bacterium
ACTTTTAAGGAGGAGGCGCTCCGTGAAGTGTAAGCCCATCTTGGTACTCGCCTTGGTGGTTCTCCTCATCCTGGCCTCCTGTGGGCGAAAGGGAGATCCCAGTCCCCGCAAGACCCCGCATGCCGTTCCTCCTTCCGGCTCCCAGGCTTTGCCCACAAGGTAGCACCATGATCGACCAGCTCGAGTTCTACAAGATGAGCGGCGCCGGAAATGACTTCATCGTCGGGGACAATCGCCAGGGAAGCTGGAGCGCCATGCCGCTGGACCGGCTCGCGAAGGGCCTCTGCCGCCAACACCTCGCCGTGGGCGCCGACGGCCTCCTCCTGATCGAACACTCCAAGAAGGCTCATTTCAGACTCAGGGTTTTCAACGCCGACGGCAGCGAATCCCCCATGTGTGGGAATGGGGCACGATGTGCCGCAAGATACGCCCTCATGAAGGTCATCGCCGGGCGGTCCATGTCCATCGAGGTCGGCTCGGGGGTCATAACCGCCGAGATTCTCCCGGACTTCCGGGTCCGCGTGGAAGTGCCTGGGGCACAAGGGGCGCCTGCCCGCGTCTCGGTGCGGCTGGGTGGTCGCACACTCCCCGCTTACCTTACCGATGCGGGGGTCCCGCACCTGGTCGTTTTCGTGAAAGACGTGCGCTCCGTTCCCGTGAGTAGTCTCGGGGCCGCCCTCCGTCACGCCCCCGAAACGGGTCCCGGCGGGGCCAACGTGGATTTCGTCACTGTCTCCCCCACCCCGCCCTTTCCCATGAGGACCTTCGAGCGCGGGGTGGAGGCCGAAACCCTGGCATGCGGCACGGGGGCCACGGCCGCCGCCTGGACACTGTTCAAACTGGGGCTCTCGGGTCCGGACGTCCGCATGCTGCCGGCTTCTGGGGAGGAGCTTCTCGTGGAGATTCGGGACGGAGAGAGCCCTTCGCCCGGCTTTCACCTCACCGGTGGGGCCCGCCTCGTATGCAGGGGATCCCTGCCCCTAGAGGCCATTCAGGAGGCACTCCGATGCTGATGGGAAGGGCACTGTGGCGAGGCTTGGTCGAAACGGTCACGCGCGATCTCGAAGGAACCGTGAGGACCTCGTCTGGCGCACTTATCCCGAACAAGGAGCTCAACCTGCTCGCCCCCAGCCTGCCCACGAAAATAGTCTGCGTCGGGAGGAACTACATCGAGCACGCCAAGGAGCTCGGCAACACGGTCCCCGAGCGGCCGCTCATCTTTCTGAAGCCTCCCTCGTCGGTCCTCGACCCGGGAGGGACGATCGTCCTCACGCCCGACTCCCATCAGGTGGAATACGAGGGTGAGATTGCCGTCGTCATGGGGAGGACATGCAAGGGCCTCAACGCCGAGGACGATCCCATGCCCTTCGTGGCAGGCGTGACCCCGCTCAACGACGTGACGGCGAGAGACCTCCAGAAAATCGACGGACAATGGACCCGAGCCAAGGGGTTTGATACCTTCTGCCCCTTCGGTCCCTGGATCCGCCCCGTGACGTCTTTCTCGGGCCTCGTGGTGCACACCTATCTGAATGGGAAGCAGGTCCAGGAGGGATGCTCCGACGACATGGCCTTTCCGATAGCGGACCTCGTGCGGTACGTCTCGCGCGTCATGACCCTCCTTCCCGGCGACCTGATCGCCACGGGCACTCCCCACGGTGTTGGAAAATTGGCCGCCGGAGACACGGTCTCCGTGGAATTGCAGGGAGTCCTCCTCGAAAACCCAGTGGGAGACTGACTCTTGAAGCCTCGGCCTCGCCGGCAAAGCCATCCCGTGGAAGTGCCCACGTCCCACCTGGAGGCGCTCCTCGACGCCAGCTCCGATGCCGTTTTCACGTGCCGGAACGACGGGACCGTCATCTCCGCCAACGCCCAGGCAGAACGCCTGACCGGCTTCAATCGCCGCGACATGATCGGGAAGAAGCTGGGAAAGGACTTCCTCCTTCTGCCCAAGGGACTGCTCGAGGCATGGCGGGGTTCCTATGACCAGGCGGACGCCAGACGGGACCCTTCGGGACTCACCATCACGATCCAAGATCGGGCCGGCAGGAGCCACACATGCAGGGCCCGGTACTTCAGCTTCGATGAGACGTCCCCGGAAAAACCCTGCGGCTTTTCCATCCACCTTCTCGACACGACCGAGCTGGCCGATCTCCAAGGTGCGCTCATGACCATCGAGGAGCACCACAGGACACTCGTGGAGGGTTCCTCGGATGTCATCTTCCAGATGCGGCCCAACCTTCTTATCCAATCCGTCAATCCCGCGGTCCGTACGGTCATCGGGTACGATCCCGCCGAACTCGTCGGACAACGCCTCGACCTGCCCCTCTTCCTTCCTCCTGAGGAAGTGAGGCGCCTTCGGGTCATCGGGGCGTCGGCGATTCTGAGGGATGGGGTCAGGAACAAGCTCTTTCGAATCTACCGCAAGACCGGAGCTCTATTCTGGGGCCTGCTCACCCTGGCACCCATCCGCCAGAGCCGGTTTTCGCCGTCCATCCTTGGCATCCTGCGGGACGTGAGCGAGTTCTACGAAACCCGCGAGCAACTCGAGTATCAGCACGCCCAGCTCAAGAGAACCGTCTCGCAACTCGAAGAGTCCTACCGCCTTCAGGAGCAGTTCGTGGCCAACGTCACCCACGAGCTCCGGACGCCCCTCACGACCATCCTCATCACCTCCGAGATGCTCGGCAAGCACGCCCGGGAAGACCTTCGACCCGCGCAGCGGCGCCATGTGGACCTCATCCTCAAGAACTCCAAGGTCCTGCTCGAAATCATTAACGACCTCCTCGATTTGGCAAAGCTTAAGCGCGACGGATTTCGCCTCATGCATCAGGAGGTATGCCTATGCGATTTCCTCCAGGAGCTCGCCGAGGAAGTGGAGCCCCTATTCGCACAGAAGAACCTCACCCTGACCGTGGAGATGGACTCGCACGCCCCTGAGTTTTTTCGAACGGACCCTACCGTCCTGCGCAAGATCGTCATGAACATCTTGAGCAACGCCTCGAAGTTCACGCAGGAAGGGGGTGCCGTCATGAAAGTCGGGAGCGAGACCGGCTGGTTATGCCTTGGCGTGAGCGATTCGGGCATCGGGATCGACCCTTCGGAAATACCTCACCTCTTCGAGGAGTTCAGACAGGTGGATGGGTCCGACTCACGGAGGTACCCGGGGACCGGACTGGGGCTTACCATTTCGGAGCGCTTCACCCAGCTTCTGGGAGGGCACATCCAGGTGGAGTCCAAGCCCGGTGTAGGGTCGACCTTCACCATCCACCTTCCAATCCAGGGAGACAAGGCCACGACACCCAACACCGTCTGAGGACTCCATGCGCATCGGCAAAATCCAGTCGGACGTTCTGAATGCGGGCCCCATCCTGCTCGACGGGGGCGCCATGTTCGGTGTCGTGCCGAGGGTGCTGTGGGAAAAGAAGATGCCGCCCGACGGGCAGAACCGCATCTCCATGAGCATGAATGTCCTGCTCGTGCGGGCGGGAGGAAAGAACCTCCTCGTCGACACGGGGGCCGGAAACAAGGAAGACGACAAGTTCCGGCGCCTCTACGGACTTTCCGCCCCATCCCTCCTGCCCGGCCTCGGAGCACTCGGACTGCGGCCCGAGGACATCCACCTCGTGGTGAACACGCACCTCCATTTCGACCACGCGGGGGGAAATACGCTGCGCAAATTGGACGGCGGTCTGATACCGGCCTTTCCGAATGCCCAGTACCTGGTCCAGCGAAAAGAATTCGAGGACGCCATGGCGGCCCACGAACGGAACCGGGCATCCTATTTTCCCGAAAACTTTCTTCCCTTGGCCGATTCTGGCCAGATGCGGTTCCTCGACGGTGAAACGGAGATCCTGCCAGGGATCCGGGCTTACCCGCTTCCTGGCCACACCCTGGGCATGCAGGGCCTCTTCATCGAGTCGGAGGGCGAGCGCGCTTTGTACCTCGCGGACTGCGCTCCCACGAGCCACCACATTCCCATCCCTTGGGTCATGGCCTACGACCTCTACCCCGTCACCACCCTCGAAACCAAGAAGCGCGTACTTCCCCAGGCGGCCCGGGAGGGCTGGACCCTCTTCTTCGAACACGATCCCCGTGTGCAGGCGGCTCGCATCGAGGAGTCGAGGCCATTCGCCTACACCGTTCATCCGGTTGACCTCTGAGATGGCGGACCGGACGGTGGTGGGCGTGGAGGTCGCGGGGGAGGTTTCCCCAACCGAGGGAGGGTTCCTCACGCTCGTCCGGCTGAAGTACCGGAACCGCTACGACGACGGATCGTGCTCCCGGCCCTACCTTTACGAGTACATCCACAGGCGGGGCTTTGACGCCGTGGCCATCGCGCTCTACCACGAGGTGGGCGGACATCCCCACATGGCTTACCGTCCCGGCATCCGCGTCCCCGTGTATTTCAGAAAGGATCTCCCCCTCACCATCCGTGACGAGCATTCCTACGACCTCATCCCGGAGGCCGTGGCAGGCAGCATGGAGCCCTCGGATCACGGCATGGAAGGCGAACTGGAACGGGTGGTCAAGGAGGTCTGGGAGGAGGCCGGCTTTCATATTTCGCCCGAGGCCGTCGAACCCCTGGGCGGAGGTTTCTTCCCCTCCCATGGCCAATCCTCCGAGAAGATCCACCTGTGCGCGGTCAGGGTCGACCCAGATTGGGCCGAGGAGCCTCAGGGTGACGGCTCCGTGAACGAGTCGGACGCCCCACCCATCCGCTTCCGGCCCTTGCGCGACATACTCCTGGACTGCGCGAAGGGAGTGATTGAAGATCCGAAGGTGGAGATCCTCTCATGGCGGCTCGGCCTCCGCCTGGGCTACCTTCCCGCCCTCGGCCGTTACGCCGGCCCGGATGAAGCCTCGACCGTGCTAGAATTCCAGCATTCCCTGGGCCGGGCCGGGTGGATGAGGGCCCGCGACATCAAGCCGGAGTCCTGACCGGCGCCATCTCACGGGAGGCCCCCATGAACCAGAACCCCATCTGCAGCCTGCTCAACATCCGGTACCCCGTCCTCGCCGGTGGCATGACGTGGGTCTCCGAGGCGGTGCTCGCCGCAGCCATGAGCGAGGCCGGTGGCTTGGGCTGCATCGCAACGGGCAACATGCCCGGCGAACTCCTCCGTGAGGAGATTCATAAGTACCGCACCCTCTCCGATAAGCCCTTCGCCGTCAATCTCATCCTTCTGTCCCCCAACTTCAAGGAGTGCGTGGAGGTGATCAAACAGGAGCGCGTCCCCGTCCTCACCCTCGGGGCCGGCAACAGCGGGCCTTTCATCCCCGAACTGAAGGCCGCCGGGGTCACCGTGATCCCCGTGGTGAACTCCGTGGCGCTCGCCAGGCGGTTGGAGCGATCGGGCGCGGACGCCATCGTGGCGGAAGGGGAAGAATCGGGCGGACACGTGGGCGAGACCTCCACCATGCCCCTCGTCCCCCAGATGGTGGACGCCCTGGGTATCCCCGTCATCGCGGCCGGTGGAATCGCCGACGGCAGAGGCATGGCGGCGGCATTCGCCCTGGGGGCGAGCGGGATCCAGGTGGGGACGGCCATCGTGGTGGCGCACGAATCCCGCGCCCACGCCAACTACAAGGACGCCATTGTCAAATCCTCTGACCGGGCCACGGCCGTCACGGGACGCACCATCAACAAGCCCGTGCGCGCCCTCAAGAACATGCTCACGCAGGAGTTCCTGACCATGGAAGGCCAGGGGGCACCATGGGAGGAAATCGAGGGCCTCGCCATCGGCCGGCTCCGGGCCGCCGTCATGGAGGGGGACATCACCCGGGGCTCGGTCATGATGGGCCAGGTGGCCGGACTGGTGAAACGGCGGGCCAGCTGCGAGGAGATCGTCGAGGCCCTCATGGGCGAATTCAACGCGACGATGGAGAAGATCGGCGCCTGCCGAATACCGGAGGGCGGGTTCCCCACTCGCTAGCAGGCTGCTGAGAAACTCGCGTGGGCCGCGCGCAAGAGGCTTGGGGTGCCAACTGTGAGGCGCGGCGAGGAGGGCGATGCGGTGCCATCGTGGACGAGCCGCAACAAAGCAGATGGCCCCCAATCCCTTGCGCCCTAGGGTCTATCCGCGGATGGAACGGGGCCGCGACGGAGGCTGGCCGGGATGCATGGCGAGGAAGCGAGCGAGGGCCGATGTGGTGCCATCGGATGAGCGAGTTGACAAGGCCAGGCGCCCGGCCAGCCCCGTCCCTCTGGGCGCGGGCGGCGGGCTTCGCATGGCGGTGTTGGCCTCCCTTGAAAGGGCACCACCATTCCTGCGGTCGGCCGCCTTGCCCTGCTCGCCCGGCGCCGCGCGCGCGACCCCGTGGCCATTCGCGGATCGGCCCCTTGGGTTGCCGCGGCACGACCCCGCCTGCTGTGTTGTCGCTCCTAGACGATGTGCAGAGACATCGACGGCGTCGCGACGCCTTGCATCCGCGGCCGTGGCGCAGGCAACGCGACCTACGGGAGTTTTTCAGCAGCCTGCGAGCCTCCCGTGACATCCTACCCCTCCTACCTGAACCTCCTCGAGTCGGGCGAACTGGACCGGAGGGTGCGCCTGCTCCTGGGCCTCCTGGGCCAGTGCACGGTATGCCCCCGCAACTGCCGCGTCAAACGCCTCCGAGACATGCGTGCCATCTGTGAGACGGGGCGGTGGGCCGAGGTGGCCTCCTGGTGCGTTCACGCGGGGGAGGAGCCTTGCATCAGTGGAACAGCTGGGTCTGGAACCGTGTTCTTCGCCCACTGCAACCTCTCCTGCCTCTATTGCCAGAACCACCAGATCAGCCAGGATTGGCCGGCCGGGGAAGGGGCAAAGACCGCCGAGGATCTGGCCGAGATCTACCTGGAGCTGCAGAGCAGGGGCGTGCACAACCTCAACTGGGTAAGCCCGAGCCACGTCGTTCCTCAGGCCGTCGAGGCCCTCGCCATTGCCGCCCGCGGAGGGTTGCGCCTGCCCGTCGTATACAACTCCAATGGCTACGACGCCCTCTCGACGGTGAAACTGCTGGACGGCATCGTGGATATCTACATGCCCGACCTGAAATTCGCGGATGAAGGGGCCGCCGCTGAGCTTTCCAAGGCTGTCGGCTATGTTCCCAATGCGCAGGCGGCCCTCAAAGAGATGTGGCGGCAGGTGGGTCCCCTCAAAAGGGACGAGGCAGGGGTAGCCATCCGCGGCCTGCTCGTGCGCCACCTTGTTCTCCCCAATGGCCTTTCTGAGACTGGGGAAGTTTTGTCCTTCCTCGCCGAGGAGCTCGGCAGGGACGTTGCCGTAAGCCTCATGTCCCAGTACCACCCCTGCCATCGGGCCGCGGAGCACGCTCTCCTGTCTCGCACGATCGGCGAAGGTGAGTACGCGAGGGCCCTCGACGCACTGGAACGCTCCGGCATCACCGACGGCTACGTCCAAGAGCTGAACTCCCCTCAGAACTATCTCCCCGATTTTGACCGGGACGGCCATCCATTCGAAGACTAGCAAACTACTTCTACCGCGTGTGAATGCCGCGGAGCGCGCGCGGCCTTATGCGGGCTTGCCTTCAATGCTCGATGCATCATTTCTTCCTGAAGGCCGTCATACACATCCCGGCTGGGGCGAGGATTGGTATCCTCGCCTACAGGAGGAAAACGACGGACGGCAAGGAGGAAAACGACGGACGGCAAGTTCGTATCAGAGGGGCTTCAAATCCTGCTCGGTCCAGCCATCTCGCAGGGTGCGGATCCTGAGGCGGCAGGACGGCAGCTCGAAGACGACGGTACGGCCCCGGTTGCCGCCTGTGGCCTGCGCCACCAGGGGGATTGCGTGCTTGGCGAGGAGAGTCTTGCTTGATTCCACGTTCCGCGTGCCTACGCCTCCCTCGGTTTCCGCCTCGGACTCGAACATCCGCGCTCCGCCCACGAGGGCCGCACGGAGAGAGGAAGGGCGCGCGCCCATTGCGAACAGCCCATTTCTGAGGCTCTCCAGGGCCGAAGCCGAATACTTCGCCGGGAGGTCCGTGGACATGTCGGCCGCGGGGTTCCCTCCCGGGAGGAGCACGTGCGCGAGCCCACCCACCCCCGCCTTCGGATCGAAGAGCAGGAGCGCGACGCAGGACCCCAGCCCGTGGACGGCCAAGTCGCACTCGCCCCCCGAGAGCGCCATCTGGCCTATAAAAATGCTCTTGACTATCCTATCCGCCAAGGAACTCCCTCACGCCAGGCTTGAGGAAAAGCTCGTCCAGGTCCGTGCCGCGCACTTCGCGCCGCACCAGGTCGGCCTTGTCTTCGGGTTCCATGTGCCGGTTCACGATGAGAACTTTCTTGCCCCTCACGGTGCAGAGGGCGCCCGGGCTCCGTATCCTGGAGGTCTCCCTGTAGGTCACGCCCATCTTGCCCAGCACCATCTTGAGCTCCTCGAGGAACCCTTCCCACTCCTCCCTTTTCATACGCTTGCTCACGGCTTCTCCAGGCGGGCGAGGGCATCCCAAATCTCGTCGTCAGACAGCATGCGG
>JAKAJA010000064.1 GCA_021814085.1 Acidobacteriota bacterium
CCATCCCGAGGCCAGCCGGCTCGATCAGAAGGAGGACGAGCTGGCCCGTGGTCGCCAGCACAGGGACGCGGAGCCCGGCCCCGGCGATGGCGAGGCCACGGAACCCCAGCAACATGGCGAGGGGCATGGTGACGACGGCAACGAGGGTCGATGCCGCCGTCAGCGTCACGCACAGGGCGGTGTTGGCCCTGGCCATGGCGACGTAAAGGTTGGAGATGGCGGCGGGGGGAGCGGCCGAGAGGACGATGAGCCCGCCCGCCACGGCCGGAGGAACCGCGAGCCATCTCGCGATGCCCGAGGCGAGGAGGGGCAGCAGGACTATGGGGGCCGCGAGCCCAAGCGCCATTCCCAGCCGGAGCGACGCGAGACGCCGAAAGTCCTCCGCGGTCAACCCGAGCCCCACGACCCACATCCCGAAGAAGACACTCAGGGGCAGGAGAATGTCCACAAGGACGGTCAAACCGTGCACCTCCGCTGGCTGGGCTGCCTTCTGGTACTCCCGGGGTTCATGTACAAGATTGTACACAGACAAGGGTGCCGGCGCCACAAAGGGGAAATGCCTGTTCTGATGCGCGTGGTTTGTGGGACGGTCAGGCTTGCGCGCATGAAGTCGAAGAGGATTACGGCAAAGGCCGCACCCGCCCTGTGCCGGATGCGGCCTGACATGTGGGTGCCGCTGTGCAGATTGCGCGCGGCGCGTCCCTCAGTTCACGACGCCGTAGATGGTCACGGTGGCGCCGGCCTTCAAGTACTCTCCAACCTTGTGGGTGTTGTTGTCGTCGGAAGGGTCCTGCCAGGTCCTATCGAGGAGCTGCGGGTCCACCCGCACGACGCAGTGGGTCTTGTCGATGACCTGGTCCACCACCCCGAGGTCCGGGCTGTACACCGAGTTCTGCCTCGTGATGACGAGGCGCACCGCGCTCCCCACGACGATTGTGGTCTTGCCGTTGGGCGTGAGGGACGTGATGTGGGAGGGGTCGGCCGTCCCGGTGCTCAGCTCGGGGTTGGAAGGTGGGGCGTCCTCGCCGGTGAGGGTCACGTTGAGATAGATCTTGCCATCGGGCCTATCGATGCTGTCGACGGTCCCCTGGCGCTGGGGCGAGTCGTCGGCCCGCGCCTTGCGGGCCACGGCCAGACTCGCGAAGATGGATGCGGCTAACAATAGGGTCAAGCAACAACGGCCTCGGCTCATGCGTGCCTCCTGCATTTTAGGAACTCGCCTCGCGGACAACTCACCTCAAGCGACGTTGTTTCCTTCTCTCGCTATTGAATAGTTTGGCCTTGGGCGGAAACGGGCACAATTGGACCTTGGTCCCATACCGGTGAGGTTCGTGGAGGTGATTGGGGCCGGTCATAACATTGGTCGCGGACAAGCCCAGACTGCTTCGTCCCCCCATGCCTGCCCATGGGCAGGCTCGGGGTCCCCGCAGCGACAGGGGAGGAGCCATTTCGAGGAGGCCATGGCCGAGGCGGCAATCTCGCCTCTCCGCTGGCGGGTACGGGCTGAGATATAATCCTCACCATCTGGAGTGTTGTTCATGGCGGAAAAGGGCACCGGAACCCCAAAGAGCCCGTCCCGCGCCGGCCGCAAGGGCGAGGGCCGGAGCAAGCGCGTCCCCGTGCTCCATGCCGACCTCCGGGCCGAGCTGGAGGAGAGACTCCGGTTCGAGGAGCTCATCTCCGACCTGTCGGCCCGGTTCGTGGGTGTCGAGGCAGCCGACTTGGACCGCGAGATAGAAGAGGCCCAGAAGAAGCTCTGCGAGGCCCTCGGGCTAGATCGGAGTACGATAGGCCTTTTCTCCGGGCCCGAAGAGTCACCGATGTTCACCCATTCGTGGGCAGCCGCGGGGTTCGAGCCCAATCCCCTCGTGGCCGTGGACAAACTCTTCCCGTGGATTGCCGCTCAGGTCAAGCTGGGTCACGTCGTTCGGTTCACCTCCATAGAGGAACTCCCCGAGGAAGCCTCCGCCGACAAAGAAACCCTCATGCGGGGAGGGCCAAAATCGAGCTTGACAATCCCCCTCCAAGTGGGCAAGAGAGTTTTTGGTGGGCTCTCTTTCGGCATGTTGAGGGTGGAGCGGGTCTGGCACGAGGAACTCTTGGGCCGCCTCCGCCACGTCGCGCAGATTTTCGCCAGCGCCCTGGAGCGCCGGCGCGCCGAAGAGGACCTGAGGGAAAGCGAGGCCAAGCTTGCCCTAGCAACCGAGTCGGCGGGGGTTGGGATCTGGGCCTACGAGATTCAAAAACAGAGATTCTGGACCACCCCCACGAACAGGGCGATCTTCGGACTTCCGGGCGATGGCCCTATCCCGCTCGACACCTTTATTGGGCTCGTGCACCCCGATGACCGGCAGCGCGTAGGAACTGCCCTCCGGGAAGCCCTCGATGCCGGGAAAGACGTGTCCGAGGAGTACCGCATCGTCCTTGCTTATGGGGAGATCCGGTGGATTTCCTCGCGAGGCGGATCGCGGAGGAATCCCTCCGGCAAGGCCGACCGGTTGACCGGAGTGTCTATCGACATCACGCCTCGAAAGCTTGCGGAGGAGGCGGCGGCCCGGGCCACGCAGGAGTTCCGGGCCATGTTTGAGCTCTCGGCCATGGGTATCGCCCAGGTGGACCCGGCCACGGAGCGCTTCGTGCGCGTCAACCAGAAATTCTGCGAAATCACGGGTTACTCCGAGGAGGAACTCAGGGAGCTCACTTTCCGCGACATCACTTATCCCGGCGACCCCCCCAACGACCCGGTGGCCTATGCCAAAGTCCTCGCCGGCGAGGCGAAGGACTGGACCATAGAAAAGAGGTACCGACGAAAGGACGGGAGCGCGCGATGGGTGATCGCCCGGGGGAGCGTCATCCACGATGAGGGGGGCCGGCCCCGCCTGACCGTCACCGGTATCGCCGACATAACGGACCGGAAGCGGGCGGAGCAAGAGCTGTGGGAGAACCAGCAGCTCATCAGCGCCATCTTCTCCTCTCTCTTCGGGCACGTGGCGGTCATCGACCGCGGCGGCACCATCGTGGCGGCCAACGATGCGTGGGTGAAGTTCGCCCTGGAAAACGGCGGCGACCTGGAAAGGGTCGGCGTCGGGGCGAACTATCTCGATGTCTGCCGGCGCGCCGCCGCGGACGGGAGCACGGGGGCCATCGAGGCCCTGCAGGGCATCGAGGCCGTTCTCTCCGGGAGCCTTCCGGAGCACATCATGGAGTACCCGTGCCCCGCGCCCCTGGGGGACCGATGGTTCGAAAGGGTAGTACATCCTCTGAAGAGGCCAGAGGGCGGGGCCGTCATCACGCACGTGAGCACGACGGGACGCCGTGAAACGGAGCTCGAGGTGGTGCAGCTCCGCCAGGAGATCTCCCACGTCACCCGCGTCACGACCATGGGGGAGATGACGGCCTCCCTCGCCCACGAGCTGAACCAGCCCCTCACGGCCATCCGGAGCAACGCCCAGGCGGCCCTCCAGATGATCGCCCAGGGGAAGGATGCCCCTGGTGAATTGAAGGATATTCTCACGGACATCGTGAACGACGACCGCCGCGCGAGCGAGATGATACGGCGCCTCCGCTCCCTCATGAAGAAGGGCGATTTCGGGCTCCAGCCCCTGGACCTCAATACGCTGATCCGCGAGGTTGTGCCATTGGCTCGGCCAGACGCCATCCTCAGGGACATTTCCCTCGATCTCGACCTCGCGCCCGTTCTGCCCCCGGTCCAGGGGGACGGGATCCATCTCCAGCAGGTGCTCCTGAATCTCGTGATGAACGCCATGGAGGCTTTGAAAGACCAATCCAGGCGCGAGATCCGGATCGCGACGGGTACGTTGGACCAAGGAGAGGTCTGGGTGGCCGTGACCGACACGGGCCCCGGGATCAGGCCAGAGAACCGCCAGCGGCTCTTCGAGCCCTTCTTCACCACCAAGTCCGAGGGGATGGGCATGGGGCTGGTTATTTGCCAGAGCATCGCCCGTGCCCACGGCGGGCGCATCGTCGCCGAGAATGGTTTCGACGGAGGGGCCAGCTTCACCCTCGTTCTGCCCGCCATGCCCCAGGAAGCCTAGGGCTCATCCCCCATTGAGCTGAGGCCGCGGCGCGACGGAGTAGGATTCTCTCAGAAGAACAAGGCGCTTTAAGTCGCTTGGCCGCCGGGCCGATTCAGCCGGTCGGCCAGCCGCACGAGGTCCGCGAGGGATTTCGCCCCCAGCTTCTTCATGACCCGCCCCCGGTGTACCTTGATGGTCTTCTCGGAGGCCCCCAGGTCGAGGGCGATCTGCTTGTTGAGACGCCCCTTCGCCACGAGGCCCAAGACCTCCCGCTCGCGCGGGGTGAGTAAAGCGAGCTTCTCCGCCAAGGCAGCTGTCTCCTCCCTGCCGCGACGGTCGAGGGCATCCCTGCTCAGGGCCTGAGCCACCGCATCCAAGAGGGCCCCCGCCTCGAAGGGCTTGGGCAGGAAATCCACGGCGCCAGCCTTCATGGCCTTCACGCTCGTGGGGATATCGCCGAGGCCCGTGATGAACACGATGGGGAGGGCCCGTCCCGAAGCGCCCAGGGCGCCCTGTAGGTCCAGGCCGCTGAGCCCGGGCATGCAGACGTCGAGGACCAGACATCCGGGGACCGATTTCCGAGGAACGGCCAAGAACTCATCGGCAGAGGCGAAGGTTTCCACGGCATAGCCCTGGGCGCCCAGGAGGCGCGAGAGGCCCTTCCGGATCGATTCGTCGTCATCCACCACGAAAATAGTGGGTGCTTCAGTGGTCATGTGCATCCCCCGGAGAAGCAGGCCGGTGTCTGGCCATCTGCGTTCAGAAACCGCGCATCTCAGTAATGGCATTATACAGCAGGCCAGGAAGAGGTGGCCCGCCTCGGGGGAGGAGGCGGGCCGGAGGGAAAAGGAGGGGGAAGAACGAGTGGGACAGGTTCAGCGGCTGCCCACCAATTTCCAGTTAAGAACCAAGAGTGGGTCCTTCCCGGTCCTCTGTCCATAGGACCTTCGTCCCATTCGCCGGGCTGCCCTTCGACACCGCGCCGTGTACGACCAAGGTCTAATAGCGGACGCCTTGCCTCTGATAGAGAGTTAGGGGGAGCCGTATTAGTAATCGGGGACTCCCCGAGGGTCTTAGCGTCGTGTGCCCATGACACCCTTCTTGGGATGGGAAATGAAATGGTCGCTCTGGAGCCGCGCGTTGCCGTGGTGGACGATGATGAGTCGATCCGCCGAGCACTCGGACGCCTTCTTCGGGTGGAAGGGTTCGTGAGCGAGGGATTCGCCTCGGCCCTCGACTACATGGAGGCCGCAAAAAAGCAGGGCTACGACTGCCTCGTCCTCGACATCCACCTTGGAGGAATGTCGGGGATCGAGCTCGTGGAGAAGCTCTCGGGCGAGGGCGATGGGATCCCCGTGATCCTCATCACGGCCCACGACGACGAGACGACCCGCGAGCGGGCCTGCGCGTCGGGGGTCGCGGCCTACCTCCGGAAGCCCCTGGATGCGGACACTCTCCTGGCGGAGGTCCACAAGGCCGTTGACGTGGGCAGGGGAACACCGTGAGGCGCGGCCCAGGAGAATTTCTCGCCAGAAAACTGAGGGAAGTGAATCGGTCAAAACTTCTTTCGAAAGGAGGAACGACCTTGCTTAGAATGAAGAACCTCGCGGTGCTCACGGCCGTTCTCGGCCTGCTGATCGCAGGCGTTCCGGCCATGGCCCAGAACACGATCACGGCTGGCGGGACGACCTACGGCGTGGATTCAGGCACCTCGGCCCCCGCCGTCAGCCCCCAAAAATTGCAGCAGATGGTGGCCCCCATCGCCCTCTACCCGGACGTCCTCGTCACCCAGATCCTCATCGCGTGCACCTATCCCACTCAGGTCGTTGAAGCCTACGAGTGGGTTCAGAAGAACAAGACGGTGACGGGCGACGCGGCGGCGGCAGCCGTGAAGGACCTGGGCTGGGATCCGTCCGTCCAGAGCCTCGTGCAGTTCCCCTCCGTCCTCGATCGCATGTTCCAGAATCTGGAATGGAGCCAGGATTTGGGTGAGGTTTTCCTCCAGGACAAACAGGGGGTCATGAACACCATCCAGACCATGAGGCAGAAAGCCTACAGTGCGGGAAATCTGAAGACCAACACCCAGCAGACGGTGACCCAGGACAACACCACCATCGTCATCCAGCCCTCGAACCCCGAGATCGTGTACGTCCCCGCCTACGATCCGGCCACGATCTACGGCGGGTGGTATCCGGGCCCCTGGTACTACCCCCCGGCGGTGTACGCCCCCTGGGTGGGCTGGTACCCCGGTGCGGGCGCCTTCGCCTTCGGAGTGGGAGTGGCCGTGGGTGCGGCCTGGAGCGGCGCGTGGGGTTGCGATTGGGCCCACGGGAACGTGTATGTAAACAACAACTACTTCCATGGCCACTATGGGACTGAAGGCGCTTACCACGGAGCCGACGGTTCCTACCGCGGCGCCAACGGCTCCGTGGGCCACTATGGCAACACGACAGCCGCCTATAACAGGAACACCGGTGAAGTGCATTCCTACAACTCGGCTACGGGAGTTGCGCGCGGCGGACAGGCCTACCAGGGGGCGTATGGGGAGGGCGTGAAAGGCGAGAACGGCTCCGTCGCCCACGCCGGGAACACCACGGCCTCGTACAACAAGAACACGGGCGAGATGCACTCCTACAATTCGGCCACCGGCAACGCCCACAGCGGCAATGCCAACAACTACGGCGGCGGCTATGGTGGCGCAGATCGCGGGTACGGCGAAGGCGGCGGGGCCGGCCGATCAGGAAGCGAGACTTTCCAAGGGATGCATATGAACGGCGGCGGCGGCGAAGCCGCGGCAAGCGATCGCGGGTGGTCCAGCCGCGGCAGTGGCGGCGGTGGCGGCGGCGGCTTCAACCGAGGCGGTGGCTTCGGTGGCGGCGGCGGCCGCAGGCGCTGAGCGTGCTTGCCTTGGACGAAACCCTTTGATGGGGATAGAACGATGAGATCAAACAAGCAGATCACGCAAAATCGCGCAAGAGTATGCCCCCTGGCTTTCTCCCTGGCGCTACTTCTCGCCAGCATTGCAGGTGTCCGGGCTGCTGATCCTCCCGCAAAAACCTACCCGACGCCCCTGGCGGCGGCCGATGCCTTGCTCACGGCGGGCGAACAGGAGGGCACCGCGGCCCTGCTCGCCGTCCTCGGCCCCGGGAGCAAGGACATCATCGACTCGGGCGACGAGACCCAGGACCACCTCAACCGCCAGACCTTCGTCGCCGCGGCACGGGACAAGACGGTCCTCATGGCCCTGAGCAAGACCTCCGTCTTCCTCATGGTGGGCGACGACGACTGGCCCTTCCCTATCCCCATCGTGAAAGGCCCCCAGGGATGGTTCTGGGACGCCGCCGCCGGCAAGCAGGAGATCCTCAGCCGCAGGATCGGGCGGAACGAGCTGGGGACCATCGCCCTCTGCGGGGCCTATGTGCAGGCCCAGAAGGAATACGCCGGGATGAACCCCGGCGGGGCGGGCGTGGGCGTTTATGCCCAGAGGCTCCTGAGCTCCGAAGGCAAGAAAGACGGCCTGTTCTGGCCCGCGAAAGAGGGCGATCCCCAGAGCCCCATGGGACCACTCGCCGCGAAGGCGGCCATGGAAGGCTACTCCACGAAGCCCTCCGAATCCGGCCCCAAGCCCTTTCACGGCTATCTGTTCAAAATTCTGACGGCCCAGGGCAAGGATGCCCCGGGAGGCGCGCAGGACTACCTCAAGGGCGGCAAGATGACGGGAGGCTTCGCCCTCGCGGCATGGCCCGCAAAATACGGGGATAGCGGCATCATGACGTTCCTCGTGAACCGGGCCGGCATCGTCTTCGAGAAGGACTTGGGGCCGACGACGGATGACCTGGCCAAGGCCATGGATACCTTTAACCCCGACCTGACCTGGAAACCAAGCAGAGTTCAATAACCGGAAATTCATGGAGGGAATGATGAGCATGCAGACCGCCAAGGGAGTGTTGGGGAAACGTTGCCTTCTGTCTTGCGCGTGCCTGGCCGCCGCCCTGCTCCTGGCGAGCACCGCGGTTTTCGCGCAAGACGCGGCCCAGAAGACCTGCGACTGGCACTACGAGCTGGACCTCGTCGCCTGGGGCGCGGGCATGAGCGGCTCCGTAGGGCCGAACGACAACGCGCTAAAGGTCAACGAGAGTTTCGGCAGTCTGTTGCACTACCTCGATATGGCGGGCCAGCTCCACTTCGAGGCCAACAACGGGACCTGGGGAATCCTCCTGGATCCCTTCTACGTCAACCTCGGCGATAGCACCAAGCTTCCCAACGGCTATCCCGTGGACCTCAAGGTCAAATCGTTCATCACGGGCCTGGCCGGGAGCTACCGCCTTTACAAGAGCCCCACGGTCCTCTTCGACCTCACCTTCGGGGGACGCTATAACAAGCTCACGGCCAACGTCACGCCCCAGGGTTATCCCACCTACGGCGGCGACATGAACTGGATC
>JAKAJA010000065.1:0-2518 GCA_021814085.1 Acidobacteriota bacterium
TCCTCCTAGAACCCCACGACATTCTACCATTCCGGGTCCCTCAGTGAAGAAGAATGAAGAACAAACTCACCACGGAGCCACGGAGAGCACGGAGAAAGAATGGAAGAAAGCATTTAGCTATTTGAGAAACCGATAAAATTGCACCTATTGGATCTAAAAGGAATGAGGTGTTCTTACATATTCAGATTTGTCCTTCTCCGTGTCCTCCGTGTCTCCGTGGTGAATTCTTTAGCTTGACCCCCTCCTCATTCCTCGTCGCCGGCCCATCGGACGGCGTCCTTGCCAAAGCGCTCGCGGAGGCGATCCAGGGTGCGGTCGAGCTCCCTCACCTTGTCCCGCGCCTCCGAGCCGAACAGGCCGGCCTGTATGGGACGCTGCCCCGCCTGCTGGAGGTTGAAGGCCGCCATCCCCACGAGGCGCATGGGGATGGAGAGGTCGAACTCCTCCAGGAGGGATTGGGCTTCGGCGAGGAGGTCACGCTCCGAATCGGTTGGCGGTGCCAGGGGCGCCTGCCGGGTCAGGAGGCGGAAACCGCTCGTCTTGAGCTTGACCCGCACCCCCCCCGCCAAGAGGCCCTCCTCTCGCAGGTGGCGTGCCACGCGGGCCGCCGCGCGGCGCAGGTGGGGCAGGATCTCCGCCGGGCCACGCACGTCCTTCTCCAAGGTGTACTCGGCGCCGATGCTCTTGGCATCCCTCTCGGGCACGACCTCGCGCTCATCCCGCGCCCAGGCGAGGGCGTAGATGTGGGCGCCCAGCTCGCCGAAGCGCGCGACGAGGTCCTTCTCTCGCGCGGCGGCCACGTCCCCGATGGTGTGCAGCCCCGCCGCCTCCAGGAGGGATCTCGTCTTCGGCCCGACCCCCCAGAGGCGCGAGACGTCCATGGGCCAGAGGAAGCGGGTCTCCGTCCCGGGGGGTACCAGGGTGAGGCCGTCGGGCTTGTGAAAATCGCTGGCCACCTTGGCCACGAATTTGGTGATGGCAACCCCAACGGAGACCGTCAGCCCTCCCGTCGCGGCATTCACTTCCTCCC
Source organism: Acidobacteriota bacterium (assembly GCA_021814085.1). Classification (GTDB taxonomy): domain Bacteria; phylum Acidobacteriota; class UBA4820; order UBA4820; family DSQY01; genus JAKAJA01. Next base: position 1,031 of record JAKAJA010000065.1, read on the forward strand.
GGATCCGTCGGCCCATGGATTCGGGTGGGCCGAAGAGGCCCTCGGAGCCGGTCATATCGAGGAAAGCCTCGTCCAGGCTCAGGGGCTCCACCAGGGGGGAGTAGCGAGCGAACACCGCCATGACCTTGTCCGAGGCTTCCGAGTAGCGGCCGAAATCGGGTGGGAGGACGGCGGCATCCGGGCAGAGCCTGCGGGCTTCGGCCATGGGCATGGCGCTGTGACAGCCGAAGGGTCTCGCCTCGTAGCTCGCCGTGGAGACGACCCCACGGCGCCCCGTCCCGCCCACGAGGAGGGGCTTGCCGCGCAGCTCGGGGTGGTCCCGCTGCTCCACGGCGGCAAAGAAAGCGTCCATGTCCGCGTGCACGATCACGCGCGGCCAGCGCGGGGTCTCGCCCATAGCTCAAGGGTAACAGATGGCGGGTCAGGGGGAGAAAAGGGGAGCCGCCTGCCCTTTCGGACAAGCGGCTTCGTCGGAGAGGGGCCCTACTCGGACTACTTGGCCCGCTTGTAGGTCATCTCCAGCATCTTCTTCTCTTTGCCGTCGGGGCCGGGGCCGAACATCTCGAAAACTTCGGTGTCAGGCCCCTCCTTTTTCATGACCTGCTTCATGGATGCCCTCTTGCCCGTCTGCGGGTCGGTGTAAGTCATGGTGGAGGTGAGGACGTTTCCCTTAGGGTCCATGTGGCCGTCCCCGACCATCATGCTCGTCCCCATGGAGTCGACCCAGAAGAAGTTGTACTTCTTTTGGACGTTGTCGTACCCCGTGAGGCCAAAGCCGTCGAAGGGCTGGCCCATGTAAGTCCCGTTGTAGTCCTCCTGAAGGAACCGTCCCCCGAGGACCATCTTGCGGACGGCCTTGCCCGTAGAGACCTGTGGCTCAGGCCCCTCGTAGGATTTGATGGTGACATCCCATGTCCCGGCCATCTTGGCCAGAGTCGCGTGCTCTGGGCCTGGGGTTGATGCTTTCTGCCAGGCCTCCATGGCGGCTTTCTGTTTGGCGTCCATGGCGGGTGCCTGCTTGCCCTCGGTCTTGCCCTTGTCCTGGGCGAAGGCACCCAGGCCGAGGCAGAGGGCGCAGAGGGCCAGTGCAACGATCTTCAGTCCACGCATGAGGGTCTCCTTTTCAGTCCGATGGCCATGTTATGGTTTCACCTAAGAAGAACGCGGCGCCGTGCCAGATTATGCCCCGCTGTTTCCTTCGTTTGGTGCCGGGGCGCTCACCCTCGGCAAAATCCGAATCTATCCTGCGCAGCAGGTCCTCGCTGAGCGCCATGGGCGTCAACCTCGTCACATCTTAACGACGATCTTGCCGAAGTGGGTGCCCGCCTCCATGGCCCTGAGGCCGTCAAGCGCCTCGGCGAAGGGGTAGGTGCTCCCTATGGCGGGCTTGAGCCGGTGTTGGACAAAAGCCCTGTTCATGGCCTCGAAGCAGTCCCTCGGGCCTACGAAAACGCCCTGGAGGCGCGCGCCCTTCATGAGGATCAGATC
>JAKAJA010000065.1:2528-8349 GCA_021814085.1 Acidobacteriota bacterium
GCACGTCCACCTGCGCCGCCGTCCCCGTCAGGACGCCGATAACGGAGATGGTGCCCCCGAGGGCCACGCAGCCCAGGGACGCGGCCAGCGTGCCGGCGCCTCCCACCTCGACGATGTGGTCGGCCCCCTGGCCGTCCGTGAAATCCTTCACCGCCTTCGCCCAGTCGGGGCTGGCCTTGTAGTTCACGGTCAGGTCGGCGCCCAGCTGCCGGGCGCGCCCCAGCTTCTCGTCGCTCGAGGAGGTCACGACGACCCTGGCGCCGCAGAGCTTGGCGAACTGCAGGGCGAAGATGGAGACCCCGCCCGTGCCCTGAACCACGACCGTATCGCCCGGTTTGCACCGGCCCTTTGCGAGGAGGGCGTTCCAGGCGGTGAGGGCCGCGCACGGGAGGGTGCTGGCCTCTTCGTCGGTGAGGTGCTCCGGGGTCGCCACCATCCCGCCCTCCTCCAGCAGGACGTACTGGGCAAGGGTGCCGTCCAAGGGACCACCGAGGGTAGAGGCGCGGGTTTCGGAGTTCGGGTTCCCGGAAGGCCACCGCTGGGAGAAACACCCCGTAACACGGTCGCCTTCCTTCACACGGCTCACCCCTGGCCCCACGGCGGCCACCGTGCCCGCGCCGTCGGAGCAGGGGATCAGGGGCAATGGCTGCTTGGGGTTGTAGAGGCCCTTGATGGTCATGAGGTCACGAAAATTGAAGGAAGCGGCCCCCAGCTTGACGAGCACCTGCCCCGCGCCCGGTTCGGGCGTGGACCGCTCCGCGAGCTTCAGATTGCCAAGACCAAAACCGTCCTGGATCGCATATGCCTTCATGGTGTCCTCCTCGGTTTCTTTTCCTCAATCAGTTTAGACCCCAACGCTCAGCCACGCCACCGGCCGGTTGACATCTGGCAACGTAACCTTGACGGAGCGCGAAATGGTCCGTATATTGAAAACCAGATTGAGATCAAACACCTATCGCGGGGGGACCGACAGGGGTTTGACGCTCCGGGAAAGGTCTGGGGAGGCGATGCTGACGTTGAGGCTCACCGACATATTGCTCTTGATTCTGACGGGGATGGCGTGCGTGGGCGCCCTCTATGCCATCACCCTCATCAGGGGTATGAATTCCATGCTTGCGGACTGGCGAAAGACCTCGGCCAAGTTGGACGAGGTTCTGCCCCACGTCCAGCGTCTGTGCGTCACTGCCGAGGAGGCCATGCGCTCCGTCAAGGTGCTGGCGGATCAGGGGAACCGGGTGGCGGGCGACGTAGCCGACGTGACGGACCAGCTCAAGGAAGTGGCGCAGCAGGGAATGGCCAGGATACAGGGGCTCTATAGCGCCTTTGATGCCGTGGCCGTGCTCATGAGCAGCTTCAAGACGGGCCTCGCAGCCGTGCAGGCCCTCAGAGAGAGTGACGAAGACGTGTCGGACCCAGAGGGTCCATCGGAGGAGACCGACGATGAAGAAAGAGACGTCTAATGTGATGGTGGCCTTCCTTGTTGGCGCGGTTGCGGGCAGTGTCGCGGCCTTGCTCCTGGCGCCCGCCTCTGGCGCGGATACCCGCAAGAAACTCGCAGACGGGCTCCGGAAGGCGAAGGACAAGGCGCTTGACGGGTTCGAGAGCGCCAAGGACTTCGCCGGCACGCACAAGGAGGCCATCAAGGAGGCCTACCAGGAAGGCAAAGACGCTTACCAGCGCTCCCTGAAGAAGGGCGAAGCGTAGGGCGCGTTTGCTCCAGTGAACCGGGAAAGAGGGCGGGCTTGAAGGCCCGCCCTTTTCCTTTGCCAAACGATGGAAGCCTGAGCCGTGAGCCGAGAGCAATGAGGGGTGAGCGGCCATCGGTGAGAAATAGACCTCATCACCGGCTCCTTGTTTGAACATACCCCCGCGAAGAGTTACCGTGTCGTGGGCGCGGTGAGCGCCTGGAGAAACCATGCAACAAGCCGGCCCGTTGACTCAAAAGCGCATCTACGGGTTCTGGTGGCCCTTGGCCATGACCTGGGTCATGATGTCGCTGGAGGGTCCCTTCATCGCGGCGGTCATCGCCCGCCTTCCAGATCCCAAGTTCAACCTTGCCGCCTACGGCGTCGCCTTCGCCTTCGCCATGCTCCTGGAGTCGCCCATCATCCTCATCATGAGCGCCTCCACGGCCCTCGTTCACGACCGCCTCTCCCTGCACAAGCTCCGGCGCTTCACCTACGCCCTCAACCTGGGGATTACGTTGGCCATGGGTTTCCTGGTCTTCACGCCCGCCTTCGGGTGGCTCATGGAGGGCCTCATCGGCCTCCCCCACGAGGTGGCCGCCCTGACGCACGACGCGGCAATCATCCTCCTGCCTTGGCCGGCGGCCATCGGCTACCGGCGGTTCTATCAGGGGATTCTCATCCGCGGCGGCCTCACGAGGCGCGTGGCTTACGGTACGGTAGTGCGGCTCTCCTCCATGGCGACGGTCGCCCTCGTCGCCGCCTTTACGCCGGGTGTGGTGGGCGCCGTTGCAGGGGCCTCGGCCCTCTCCGCCGGGGTCGTCATGGAAGCCATCGCCAGCCGGATCATGGCCCTGGGCGCCGTCCGAAAGCTACTGGAGACGCCACCCCTTCCAGGCACGCGCGCGGAATCCATGACCTACGGTTTCATATGGAAGTTCTACTACCCGCTGGCCCTGACCTCCATCCTGACCCTCGGGGTGAACCCCGTAGTGACCTTCTTTCTGGGTCAGAGCCGGCTGGCGCTGGAGTCCCTGGCTGCCATGCCCGTGGTGAACTCCCTCGTCTTCCTGTTCGGCAGCGTGGGCTTCGCCTTCCAGGAGGTGGGCATCGCCCTCGTCGGTGCCCGGCGCGAGGGCTACCTGCCCCTCAGGCGCTTCGCCGCCATCATGGCGGTGTCGGCCTCTGGAGGCCTGGCCATCGTCGCCTTTACGCCTCTGCTGGGGTTATGGCTGGAGGATGTCTCCGGGCTCACCCACGAGCTGGCGGCGGTGGCTGCGGTGCCCATCCGAATACTTTCCATCATGCCGGCCTTGGCCGTCATCATCTCGTTTCAGCGCGCGGTCCTCGTGGCGGCTAAGGAGACGGTGCCCATCACACTGGCCACGGTCATTGAAGTGACGGGCATCGTAGCGGGCCTCGAACTGGGCATCCGGGGCCTCTACCTCGTGGGTGCCACAGCCGCGGGATGCGCCTTCCTCTTGGGCCGAATTGCCGCCATCCTCTTCCTCCTCAGGAAGGCGCGCACATAAGAAACCCGGCGGGCCCGAGGGCCCGCCGCGTGGTGGTGTCAAGTTGTAGGAAAAGAAAAGCTCAGTGGTGGTGGCCGTCGTCGCCGTGCACGTGCCCGTGGGATAGTTCCGTTGGGGAGGCGGGGCGGACGGACAGGACGGTCACGTCGAAGGTCAGGGTCTTGCCGGCCAGCGGGTGATTGCCGTCGAGCTTGATCCCCTCGTCGTCCACGCCGATCACCTGGTACTCGTAGGTCTCTCCCTCCTCGTCGCTGGCCTCGAGCATCTGGCCCACCTCGACCTCGAACTCGAAGGTGCTCTTGGGCTCCGTAAATATGAGCTCGGGGTCGGATTCGCCGTACCCATCGGCGGGGGGGATGACCACGTGCCCCTTGTGGCCTTCGGGCTTGCCCTCCAGCGCCTTCTCCAGTCCTGGGATAATCTGGCCGTGGCCGTAGAGGAAGACAAGCGGTTCGCCCCCATCGCTCGTGTCGATGAGATTGCCCTGATCATCCGTGAGGCGGTATTCGATTGAAACGACGTGGTCCGGTCCGACGATGGCCGGTTCTGTCATGAGGGTCCTCCCGGGGGGGAGCAGCGGTTTTGTGCGCCGGACGGGCCCAGTGCCACGGCCGGCTCCTGAACGGTACTACGGAACGGGCCAAAAGTCACGGGATGGAAGCCGGGAATCCCGTCCATCGGGGCTGCCTGCGAGCGGGCGGCACGGTCTATAATGGCGGCCATGCGAGCCAAGAGGTCGTTGGGACAAAACTTCCTCGTTTCCGAAACGGCCATCGGGCGCATCCTTGAAGTATGCCGCTTCATGGCCGCGGAGGCCGGAGGGGTTGTGGAGGTGGGGCCAGGACAGGGCGCACTGACGGCGGGCGTCGCCGGGCTAGGCAAGCCATTGTGGCTGGTGGAGATGGACGAAGATCTCGCCCGCGAGCTGGAGGCGAGGTTTCCCGAGGCCCAGGTCACGGTGGCCGATGCCAGGACCTTCGACTGGTGTTCCCTGGGCCGCGTATCGGGCCACCACCCCTGGCTCATGGTGGGCAATCTCCCCTACAACGCGGGGACGGACATCCTACACGGCGCCCTTTTCCGGCGGGACTCTTTTAGCGGAGCGGTGGTGATGCTGCAGCGGGAAGTAGCGGAGAAGTTCTGTGCCGGTGCGGGGGAGGAGCGCTACGGCCCCCTCGGCGCATGGGCCGATCCGTGGTGGGAGCGCAGCCTCCTCTTCACCGTTCCGCCCGGGGCATTCCGGCCCCAGCCGAAGGTGACGAGCGCCGTCTGCGCGTTCCGGGCCAGGGCCACGCCGGGCCTTCCCTCCAGCACCATGTTCCCCTTCTGGGAGTTCCTCCAGCGCTGCTTCCGCCACCGGAGGAAAACCCTCTTATCCAACCTCCTCCAGGGACCCGGTGACCGAGAGAGCTGGTCCGAGCGCATGGAGGCCGTTGGACTGGAGCCCATGCTGCGTCCAGCCCAGATCGCTCCAGAGCAGTATGCCGTTCTGTTCTCGGAGTCTCCATAGTTTTGTGCGCCGGGTTCCTCCCTATCCCCCAGCTCGGCGGGGCAAGATGAAAACCGGAAAACCCTAGGGCAAACGAATCATGCTACTTTCGGTCCGTGCTCCAAGCCCTTCGTATGCCGGAGGGCGAGGAGTGACGTGCAGGCAAGGACCACAACCGCCCCCACGGCCTGAAGAGGGTAGAGCCGCTCCCCGAGAAGGACCACCGCGAGGATCGTCCCGACCACGGGGATGACGTTTGTGAAGGCTGAGACCACGGAGGCCTTCACCCGGCTCAGGGCGTAGTTCAGCATCCAATACGCGAGGAAGGAGCATCCGATGCCCAGGTAGGCCAGGGCCGCCCAGCCCCTGAAGCCCGGTGTTTTGGGCGCACCGGACCACCAGTCCCAGCACGCGAAGGGCAAGTACATGAGAGCGGCGTAGAGGGCCTGGAGGCGCGTCACCGACACGACGCTGTAGCTGACGAGCAGCCTCTTGGCCAGCACGGTGTAAATGGAAGCGGTGAGCGCCGCGGCCACGATGAGGAGGTTGCCTTCGAGGGTGCCGCCAAAAGCATTCCCTTCCCCCCCACCGGCAGCCACGAGTAGGACGATCCCTCCCAGGGAGAAAAGGATGAGAAGGACCTCGAAGGGCACCACGGGGACCCTCAGCCACAGGGCTTCCAACACGAGCACGAAGAGGGGAATCGTGGAAATGAGGATGGCCGCCGTGGAGGCGAGGGTGCGCTGGATGCCCGCGGCTTCGAGGAAGAAATATGCTCCGGGCTCGAAGAGGGCCATGAGGAAGACGCTGATGTAGCCGGCCCGGTGCATCTTCCTCGCCCCAATCCACGGCGACAGGATATAGAAAAGGGCCGCGGCCAGGGCAAATCGCATGAAGATGAGCTGGGCGGCGGTAAAGTAAACCAGGGCGATCTTGGTGCCCACGAAGGAGGCCCCGAAGAGAAGGGACATGCCGGCCATGGCCCAGTTGGCCCGCGAGCCGCCGGATCTCATGACGGTTGGGTGAGGGCTCTGAGGAGGACGGAAAGCTTCCGGATGCGCTCCCGCCGTTCACCTTCGGTGCGCGCGGACCCTGCATACCGGATGGGGTCATCG
>JAKAJA010000066.1:0-3159 GCA_021814085.1 Acidobacteriota bacterium
GTCGCTCACCATCCTCGATAGCGGTGGGGCGTGTCGAGGAACGCGGCATAGCAGGACCGACCGCAGAAGTAGACCCATTCACCCTCGAAGAGCGCTGCCTCGACCGCCTGGTTGACGCGGATTTCCTCGATACGGAGGCCCATTTCCACCCCGAGCGGGACTTCCTTCGACACGCGCTCCCCAACCTTGAAGAGTTGAAACCACGCTTCGACCAGTTTCTGGAACGCAAAGCGGCCGAGGCCCTGCAGACTGGGTCCGCCGTGAACGCTCTCCGGGGCCGCGTGTTGCGTGAATGCCGGACGAGGGCGGACCTCGCGCCGGGACTTTTCTCGTTGAATGTGCCGACCGGCGGCGGCAAAACGCTCTCCAGCATGGCCTTTGCGTTGCAGCACGCGAAGGCACACGGGTACAAGCACCAACGCGTCATCTACGTCATTCCCTACACGAGCATCATCGAACAGACCGCCGAGGTGTTCCGCGAGATTTTTGGGGAGGCTGTCGTCGAGCACCACAGCAACCTGGACCCAGACGTGGAAACCAATGCGAGCCGTCTCGCGTCGGAGAATTGGGACGCGCCCATCATCGTGACCACCAGTGTTCAGTTCTTCGAATCTCTTTACACCGCAAAGCCGAGTAGAGCAAGAAAACTTCATAATATCGTAGACAGCGTGGTCATCCTCGACGAGGCACAGCTTCTCCCGCCGGATCTCCTCGACCCCATTCTCAGAGCCATCGACGATCTGACCGCCCACTACGGCGTCACGTGCGTGCTTTCCACCGCAACCCAGCCGACGCTCGGCGAGCGCCGCGGCTTCGGCTGGCATTTCAGGGGGCTCGCAGGCATCCGCGGCATCATAGAGGATCCCGAGTCGCTCCATGAGGCCATGCGGCGCGTCCGGATCGCTCTGCCTACCGATCTTGAACGCTCCGAGGAGTGGACCGAGGTGGCCGAAAAGCTCCAGTCTCACGAGAAGGTCCTTTGCATCGTGAATAAACGCGCCGATGCCAGAGAGCTTGCCAGCCTCTTGCCGGAAGGCGCGCTGCACCTCTCGGCCTTGATGTGCGGAGAACACCGCTCTAGGGTCATCAAGGAAATCAAGGAAAGGCTCAATGGACCTGGAGAGTTGCGCGTTGTAAGCACGCAGCTCGTTGAGGCGGGCGTGGATGTGGATTTCGCCGCTGTCTATCGGGCCATCGCCGGTCTGGACTCCATCGCCCAGGCTGCCGGCCGTTGCAACCGAGAAGGCACGAGGAGCGCTGACGAGTCTCCCGTCGTGGTGTTCATTCCCCCTACCCATCCTCCTGCGGGGCTGCTTCGCAAGGGTGAGCAGGTTACCCGCAGCCTAGTCCAAAGCGGGTTGGCGGACGCCCTGGCTCCCTCTGCATTCAGACGCTATTTCGAAGGCCTTTACTGGTCCTGCAACATGCTCGATCGGTACGGCATCCTCGGCCTGCTTAATCCCGGTCCCAATCTGGAATTGCAGCTCCGGACGGCTGGGGAGAAGTTCCGCTTCATCGACGAGGCGGGAATGGCCCCCATCGTCGTCCGTTATGGCGACAGCCCGGCCTTGATCGAGCGTCTGAGAAAAGACGGGTCAAATCGGGAACTGCGGCGGAAGCTTCAGAGATACATCGTCACGGTTCCGCTTCGGTGCCGCGACTTCCTCATTCAAGAACGGGAACTGGAGGAAGTGATCCCGGGAGTCTTCTGGCAGGTTCGGGCGGCCCTCTATGACTTGAAGTTTGGTTTCATCGGCTGTGAAGGCGTGGGATACGACCCACCGGACCTCGTGAGCTAGAAAGGAGGTGTCCTTGCGAAGCTATTGCCTGAAGGTGTGGGGCGACTACGCCTGCTTCACGCGCCCCGAAATGAAAGTGGAGCGGGTCAGCTACGACGTCATGACCCCCTCCGCTGCCCGCGCCGTCTTCGAGGTCATCCTCTGGAAGCCGGCCATCCAGTGGGTAGTGGAGAGAATCGAGGTCATGCGGCCCATCCGATGGACCTCGGTCCGGCGCAATGAGGTGGCGTCGAAGGCCGTGGTGGGTAAGCACGACTTCTTCGTGGAGGACGACAGGCAGCAACGGGCGGGTCTCATCTTGAGGGACGTTTGCTACCGCATCCACGGTCGCATGGTCCTCAAGCCCACGGCGGGCGAGGGGAACAGCGGCGCCAAGTTCATGGACATGTTCGAGCGGCGTGCAGTAAGGGGACAGTGCATTACGCAACCGTACCTCGGGTGCCGCGAATTTTCGGGGTACTTTGAATGGTTACCCGAGGGTACGGACGCTGAAAGCCCCATTTCGGAGACCCGCGATCTGTCGCTCATGCTCTACGATATTGGGTTCCGGCCAGAAAAGGGTGGCGCTGTTTTGTTCAAGAGCGTGACCGATGCGGGGTGGAGCACCGTTGCCGGGGAAGCGCGGCCCCTCTTCTTCCGCGCAAGACTCGATGACGGCGTGCTTGCCGTACCCCCTCCCGATAGCGCGGAGGTGCTCCAATGATTCTCCAGGCGCTCTACGACTACTACGACCGCAAAGCCCGCGATCCGGACGAGGCGCTGGCACCGCCTGGATTCGAGCCCAAGGAAATCCACTTGGTTATCGTTCTCGACCAAGAAGGAAAAAGCATCTTGGTAGAGGACATGCGCGAGGGGACGGGGCGACAGCGACGAGGCCGGACCTTTCTCGTTCCTCAAGCTCCGAAGAAGTCGGTCAATATTGCGGCAAGCCTTCTTTGGGGAAACTCCGAGTACATACTCGGCTCTGCCAATCCCACCAAGCTCGAAGAACAGCGCAAGAAAGGCAACGAGCAGCGCTATCGACAGCGGCTCTTGGAAATGCACAATGCCTTTTGCGAAAGGATCGCCATCCTACCTCAAGGCGCCAAAGAGGACGATGGGGTTCAAGCCGTGACCCGCTTCCTGGAAGGCGAAGGCCCACCCGCTCTCTTGCAGAGCGAAAGGTGGCGCGAACTGGCGCAAGGCTCAGAAAACATCAGCTTCAGGCTCTCGACTGACAACGGCTTGATCTGCGAGCGGCCTGCCGTCACACAAGTCATCCTCAGCGCAGGGGCAGATGCAGAGGCTACGGTCGGTCGCTGCCTTGTTACCGGCAACCAGGGGGCGGTCGAACGTTTACATCCCTCAATCAGAGGCGTTC
>JAKAJA010000066.1:3169-8251 GCA_021814085.1 Acidobacteriota bacterium
CATCGTCTCCTTCAACCTGAAGGCTTTCGAGTCCTTGGGCAAAGAACAAGGTAGCAACGCCCCCGTCAGCAAGCAGGCGGCCTTCGCTTACACCACGGCCCTCAATCATCTTCTGAGCAAGGATTCCAAGCAGAAGACCCTCGTCGGGGACGCGACGGTGGTCTTCTGGGCCGAGAAGGCTGTGCCGATGGAATCGCTTCTGGAAGACCTCTTCGGGGAACCGCCGAAGGACGACCCTGACCGTATGACCCAGGCCGTGCGGGCGCTCTATGAGGCTCCGGCAAGTGGCGATGCTTCGCTCGGCGATAATAAGACGCGCTTCTTTGTGCTCGGCCTCTCACCCAATGGCCCCCGCCTCTCGGTGCGCTTCTGGGTCGTGACGACCGTGGGCGATCTGGCGGCCAACATCCGCCTCCATTTCAATGACCTTCGAGTCGTTCATGGACCGAGGGAACCTGACACCCTGTCGGTCTTCAGGCTTCTAGTGAATCTTGCCTCCCAAGGAAAAGCCGACAACATCCCTCCCAATCTGGCGGGCGAGGTCATGCGGAGCATCCTCGCAGGGACGCCCTACCCGCGGACCCTTCTGTCTTCCGCCGTCGGCCGGAGCCGCGCCGAACAATCCAAAGACCACGGTCCCGTGCCCTACGCGCGGGCCGCCATTCTCAAGGCTTGCCTGAATCGGGAGATCCGGGCCGGACGAATCGAAGGAAAGGAGGTCACAGTGGGACTCGATCTGAGCAACGAAAATGTGGGCTACCGTTTGGGACGTCTTTTCGCCGTGCTGGAGAAAGCCCAGGAGGAAGCAAACCCTGGCATAAACGCGACAATCCGCGACCGATACTACGGCGCCGCCTCTAGCACGCCCGCGAGCGTTTTCCCCACGCTCATGCGGCTGAAGAACCACCATATCGCCAAGCTCGAAAACAGAGGCCGGGCGGTCAATCTCGAACGGCTCATCGGTGAGGTGGTAGACCCTGTCAAGGACTTTCTCCCCGTCCTATGCCTGCCCGACCAGGGCCGCTTTGCCCTCGGTTACTATCACCAACGGCAGAAGTTCTTTGAAAAAGCTGACAACTCTTCGAAAGGAGCGTGATATGGCTGTCCAGAACCGGTACGACTTCGTTCTTCTCTTCGATGTGGCAGATGGCAACCCAAATGGAGACCCTGACGCCGGCAACCTGCCGCGCCTCGATGCCGAGACGGGCCACGGCATCACAACCGATGTGTGCCTCAAGAGGAAGATCCGCAACTACGTTCTAATCACTAACGCGGGAAAGGAAGGCTACGAAATCTTCGTTAAGGAAAAGGCCATACTCAACCAGGCTATCGCAGGCGCCTATACGGCTCTTGGCATTGACCTAGAAAAGGAACCCTCCGACGCGAAGGACGGCAAGAAGCGGAATAGCAAAGGTGAAGCGCAAGGCGGCGAAGTGGAGAAGGGCAGAGCGCAGATGTGTCGGACTTTTTTCGACATCCGCACCTTCGGAGCCGTCATGTCCACTGGTGCCAATGCCGGCCAGGTTCGCGGCCCGGTGCAGCTTACTTTCGGCCGCTCCGTGGACCCAATCGTCGCCCTGGAACACTCCATCACGCGCATGGCGGTTGCGACCGAAGCTGAGGCGGAGAAGCAAGGCGGCGATAACCGGACGATGGGCCGCAAGCACACCGTCCCCTACGGCCTCTACCGCGCCCACGGCTTCGTCTCCGCCCACCTCGCCGAACAGACGGGTTTCTCGGATGAGGACTTAAAGCTGTTCTGGGGTGCCTTGGTCAGCATGTTCGAGCACGATCGGTCCGCCGCGCGCGGCGAGATGACCACGCGGGGCCTGTACGTCTTTAAGCACGAAGGAAAGCTCGGCAACGCCCCGGCGCACAAGCTCTTCGACCGCATCGAAGTTCGAAAGAAGAACGACGGGCGCCCACCCCGCTCCTTCGGCGACTACGAAGTTAAGGTGGACGACGCGGGCCTTCCCGCCGGAGTCACCTTGACGAAGGTCGTGGGCTAGCCCGTGGGTGGTAACGCCGTTCAGGGCGAAGAGGAAGGCCGTCCCTTCTCGGAGGACGACTACGTGCCTCTCTCCGCCCTGGAGCACTATGCCTACTGCCCGCGGCAGTGTGCGCTGATTCACGTGGAGCAGGTCTTCGACGAGAACGTCTTTACGCTCCGCGGGCGGGCGGTGCACGAACACGTGGACGAGCCGGGGACCACGGAGGAGGAGGGCGTCTGCGTCGCGCGCGCCCTTCCCCTCTGGTCTCGCCAGTACGGGCTGACGGGCAAAGCGGATGTTGTCGAGTTCCGCAACGGCGTGCCTTACCCTGTGGACTACAAGCACGGCCCCAAGCGGGCCAAGGCGCACGACGACCTACAGCTTTGCGGGCAAGCCCTGTGCCTGGAAGAGATGTTGGGGGTTCCAGTGTCGGCCGGTGCTATCTACCATTTCAGGTCGCGAAGACGACGAGAGGTGCTCTTCACGGAGGCGCTTCGGGAGAAGACACTCGAGACGGTGAAGGACGTGCGCGCCATGCTTCAGGAAAAGCGTCTCCCCCCTGCGCCCAATGACGACCGCTGTCCGAACTGCTCGCTGTTTGAAGCGTGCATGCCGGCATTGGCAGAGCGATCACGGGTCCGCCGCGCGGTTCGCCACCTTTTCGAGGTCCCGGTAGACGGTGCTCCGGTGCCCTACTCTCACCACAAGGATAAGGACCTCTTGGGGTTCGATCGTATAGAGGACGCGGTAGTCGCCGATCCGAAACCGCCAAAGGGGGACCCGGGATGACCCTGCGAGGCGCGTTCCTGAGTAGGGATCGGGGGCCAGCTTGGAGAGAACCGCCCCGCCTACCCTTTCCGCCGCCGCCCGTCCAAGGCGGGCGAGTTCTTTCTTCGTCCTCGGGTCCCAGCGGACCCTCCAGGCAGTCATTATCGAGCGCGGCTCGTTCCGGGCGCCTTCGCGGGCGTTTTTCTATCGGTCGGATTCGCCTTCTTCTGTGGCCCGTCCCAGCCCAAAGCCTTCCACATTTCCCCGGTCGTCAGCGGCTTCTCCCTCTTCTCGAGGCGGGCCATGGCGATCAGAACATCTTCCTTCTCGGCCAGGTACTCTGCGATAGCCTCTTTGACATAGTAGCTCTTCGTACGGTGCGTCTCTCGCGCCAAGCGGTCGAGCTTCTGCTCCGTTTCTTTGTCCAGTCTTACGCCCAGCATGGTGTGCCCTCCGTGTTGTACATGTATAACGTGTATAACAGAGGAAGTCAAGGGGGCGAGGCGGACCTCCACGGGGCGATGGCCGCCGCTTTCCCCGGAGGGGTATAGCCATGGAACAGGCATTGAACACGCTCTTCGTGATGACGCAGAACGCCTATGTCCATCTGGACCACGAGACGGTCAAGGTGGAGGTGGAGCGCGAGCTGAAGCTTCAGGTGCCCCTGCACCATCTTGGGGCGGTGACCCTCTTCGGCAATGTCATGGTCAGCCCGGGGCTGCTCGGCAAATGTGCCGAGGATGGACGCGCGGTGACCTGGCTCGACCGGAACGGCCATTTCCAGGGGCGGCTCGAAGGGCCCGTTTCGGGGAATGTCCTCCTGCGGAAGGCCCAGTGGGAGGCGGTCTTCGCGGAAGCGGCCCGCCTCTCCATCGCCAGGAACATGGTGGCGGGCAAGATCCAAAATGCCCGCGGGAGCCTGCTGCGCAGCGCGCGTGAGGCTGATGCGGAGGAAGACAGGCAGGCCTTGCACAGGACCGCGGAATCCCTTGGGGCGATACTGTTACGCCTGCCCGTGGCCGACAACCTCGATGTTCTTCGGGGGATGGAGGGTGACGCCGCCGAGTCTTACTTCTCGGTCTTCACCATGATGGTGCGGGGCGACCGGGAGACGTTCCTCTACGCGGGAAGGTCCCGCAGGCCGCCCCGTGACCCGGTCAACGCGCTCCTCTCATTCCTCTATGCGCTGCTTCTCTCGGACTGCCTCGGTGCCTTGCAGGGTGTCGGGCTCGACCCGCAGGCGGGATTCCTCCACGCGCTGCGGCCGGGGCGTCCGGCGTTGGGGCTGGACCTGATGGAGGAGTTCCGTCCCATCCTTGCCGACCGGCTGGCGCTCTCTCTCATCAACCGGAAGCAGGTTACCCGCGACGGGTTCGACTTCCGCGAAGGGGGTGCTGTGCTCCTGAATGAGAAGGGGCGCAAGGCCGTGGTGGTGGCCTATCAGGAACGGAAGAAAGAGACTTTGACTCATCCCATGCTCGATCAGAAGGTGTCCCTGGGGCTTATTCCGCACATCCAAGCTCGTCTACTAGCGCGGGTCCTGCGTGGCGACCTGGAAGGGTATCCGCCCTTCCTCTACAAGTGAGGCGACGATGCACCTTCTTGTGACCTACGACGTGACCACCGAGACCGCTGCGGGCCGCAGACGCCTTCGCAAGGTGTGCCAAGGCTGCAAGAACTATGGGCAGCGCGTCCAGAAGTCGGTGTTCGAGTGCGATGTGGATGAGGTGGAGCGGGAGCGGATGATACAGGCGCTCACGAAGATCATAGACCTCAAGGAGGACAGTCTGCGGATTTACCGCCTGATGGAGCCCACGGGCCAACACATCACCGTCTACGGTTGGAGCACCAAAATCAACTTCGAGGACCCCTTGATCGCCTAGCGCGAACCCGGAGCGGGCCGATAACGCCGGTAGGTTCGCGGAGTGTCCCATATGAAGAGGAACAAGGCCCTTTCGAGCCTCGCAGTGCGGGAGAGTGGACAGCGCCCCAAGTTAGCGGGGGATGGTTCGCGCTGGGTGACCCCGAAAGGCCTGTAAAACCGGCGCTTGTGAATGCCGCCGTTGCGCCTTGCCCGCGGGCAAGGCGAGGATTGAAACGGATGCGCGATGAGGGCAAGCTACTCATCATCAAGTTGCGCCTTGCCCGCGGGCAAGGCGAGGATTGAAACCAGTCCCCGAGGTCCCGCCACGCCTTGATGGTGTTGTTGCGCCTTGCCCGCGGGCAAGGCGAGGATTGAAACTCTTCCATCGTCTCCTCCTCGTTAAGTCTCGTCTTGTTGCGCCTTGCCCGCGGGCAAGGCGAGGATTGAAACAGGAGCGCC
>JAKAJA010000067.1 GCA_021814085.1 Acidobacteriota bacterium
TGGCGCACACGTCCTCGCCCCCGCCCCCGAGGGCGCTCACCTGAGGTGCAGCGTAAAGGGTGCCCGACCCCGCGAAGTTGTGGAAAACTCCCTGCGCGGCCGTGAGGTGGCCCAGCTCCCAAGGCTCCTGGCCCAGCGCTTCGAGCGCGCCGTCCAAAGCCTGCAGCTGGGACTGGCTCTCCTCGAAGTAGCGCTTCCAGAGCTGGCTTCGGCTCTCCTGCGCCTGAGCCATGCGGACCTCCTCTTAGATTTGTCATTATAGCGCAAGAAATTCGGCCGCGCCGCGTTGACAGGCACCTGCTGGAGTGCTACATTCCACGGCTTGTGCCCCTGGGGGGCGAGGAGGGTCATAATGCGTCGTTTAATTACGGGGTTGCTCTTGGGGGCCGCGCTCTGCTTCTCCTCCGCGGCCTGGAGCGCCGACAAGCCGAAGGACAAGGGTCAGGAATCACCGAAGATCGAAGAGCTCATCAGCAAGGGCGAGTACCAGAAGGCCGTGGATTTGGCCAAGAAATTCATCGAGGCCAAGCAGATCACCGAGGGTCTCTACATCGACATGGGCATCGCCTACCAGAAGATGAAGGACTACCCCAACGCCATCGCGTCCTACGAGGAGGCGGTCAAGCTGAACCCCCTCGGAACCGCCGCCTTGATGAACGAGGCCTCCTGCTACCAGGAGCAGAACAATCTTCCCAAGCTGGCCGAAACCTTGAAGCGCGTCGTGGACATCGACCCCACCAAGGAGGACGTCCGCTATGCCCTGGCCGTCCTCTACGACAAGCAGGACAAGGTCGAGGACGCCCTGGCGCAGTACGAGGAGATCTACAAAACCAATCCGGGATTCAAGAACGTGGCCTATGCCGTGGGCGTCATCTACTACGGCAAAGACCAGTACGACAAGGCGGAGCCCTACTTCGAGAAGGCCGCCGCCATTAACCCGCAGGATGACCAAGTCCTCTTGGCCCAGGGCCAGAACTTCCTCAAAGGGAAGAAGTTCGACAAGGCCATCCCCGCGCTGAAGGCCTTCCTGGACGTCACGAAGAACGAGAACTACAAGCCCGCCATCACGGGGACGGTGGCCGCCCTCTACATGAAGCAGGCGGAGGCCATCATGGCCCCCGTTAAAGACAGCAAGGACAAGGCCGCCGTCGCCAAGGCCGACAGCGCCGCCAAGGAATCCTATGGCAACGCCTTGGTCTACTTCGACAAACTCCTCGTCCTGCGCCCGAACAGCGAAATCGCCCTCGAGGGCAAGGCCAACGCCCTCATCATGATGGACAAGGCGCAGGATGCCCTGCCGGTCCTCAAGCAGTACTTGCAGGTCTCTAAGAGCGACACCGAGAAAAAGAAGGTGTCCGACCTCATCAAACAGATCGAGGCCAGCGGCAGGAAGAAGTAGCGGGCTCATCACGGAGCTTGGGTTGGAAAGGGAGCCGGAAGGCTCCCTTTTTCTTTTCCTCCACGCGGTGTGCCGTGTTAAAATATCCAACGTAGCGATTCGGAACTTTGCTGAAGGGGAGGCGTCCATGAGCTGGACCTGCGGATGTGGTCAATCTAACGAGGATACCGCCCGCTTCTGCAACCAGTGCGGGGCTCCGAAGGGGGTGGAGGCACCACCGGCGGTGGAGCCTGAAATCGAGTTCGGGGAGGATGCCCTCCCCGTCCCCGTCGCGAACCTCCCCAAGGCCCCCCAAGCTCCCGTGGAGACGCCGGTGGTGGTGCCGGCAAAGAAATCCAAGGCCCTGGTTATCATCCTGGTGTGCGTGGCCCTGTTCGTCGTCGGCACCTGCGTCCTCGGCATCCTTGCGGCCATTTTCATCCCCAACTTCGTGTCGGCCAAGGATCGGGCGAAGCAGAGCAGGGCCATGACCGACATCCAGGCCATCGCCGCGGCGTGCCAGCAGTACCAGTCGGACAAGGGGACGTATCCGGACACGGGGCACAACGAGGACTCTTACTACAGCATCGTTGATGTCTCCGCTCTCAAGAAGCTTCTGCCCTCCGAAGAAGCCGGCAAAATCTCGGACAAGGACCCATGGGGACATCCCTACTCCTACGGGGTATCGAGGGATGGGACGGAGTTCATCCTCATCTGCTCCGGCTCCGATGGGGTGAACAAGCTGGAGAAGATCCCCGATTCGCCCGCCACCACGTCCTGCTTCGAGGACGAGATCGTCTGGGAGAACGGCAACTTCATCCAGAAGCCCCTGGGGCCGCAGAAGCACTGCAAGTAGGGGAGCTGGGAGCGGGGAGCAGGGAGCGGGGAGTAGGGAGAGCAAAGCAAAACTCGCTCTCGGCTCCAGCGGCATGCCGATTGCCTGCAGCCTAATTGGCTGGTAGTCCTTCAACTCAAAACCCATAACTCAAAACTCGCTCCCGGCTGAGGGCTCCCTGCTTCCGTCTGCCACCTTTGCCCCCAGGCGGCCAAATCGCTTATACTTACTGGTTTAAGGAGGTCCTGCCGACATGTCCTACGACCCGCATGCCATCGAGACCCGCTTCCAGAGCCTCTGGAATGAGGCGGGCACAGCGGAGGTGACGGAAGACCCCACGCGGGAGAAGTTCTACTGCCTCGAAATGTTCATGTACCCCTCCGGCAAGATACACATGGGGCACGTTCGGAACTACACCATCGGCGACGTGGTGGCCCGTTACCAGCGCATGCGAGGGAAGAACGTCCTGCACCCCATGGGATTCGACGCCTTTGGGCTTCCGGCGGAGAACGCGGCCATCAAGGGCGGTGCCCATCCCAAGGCCTGGACCGAAGCTAACATCGGGACCATGAAGCAGCAGCTCTCGCGGATGGGCTTCCTCTACGACTGGAGCCGCGAGGTCCGGACCTGCGACCCCGAATACTACCGTTGGAACCAGTGGTTCTTCATCAGGATGTTCGAGAAGGGGCTCTGCTACAGGGCCAAACGGACGGTCAACTGGTGTCCCGACTGCGCCACGGTCCTCGCCAACGAGCAGGTGGAGAACGGCACGTGCTGGCGCTGCCACAGTTTGGTGGCGCTGAAGGAGATGGAGCAGTGGTTTTTGCGCATCACCAAGTACGTGCAGGAACTGCTGGATGACCTGGACGGCCTGTCCAGATGGCCCCCCGAAGTGGTGGCCATGCAGCGCAATTGGATAGGCCGTTCCGAGGGCGCCTTCGTGGACTTCGCCGCGGAAGGCAGCGCCACGCCCATCCGCGTCTTCACCACCCGGTTGGACACCATCTACGGTGCCACTTTCCTCGTCCTGGCGCCCGAGCACCCCGCGGCGGCCGAGGTGACCACCCCGGACCGCAAGGCGGCCGTGGAGGCTTTCCGGGCCAAGGTCAGGGCGCAGAGCACGCACGACCGCTCCACGAGCAAGGAGAAGGAGGGCGTATTCACGGGCGCGTACGCCGACAACCCCTTCTCCGGGGAGCGCCTGCCCATCTACCTCGCCAACTTCGTCCTCATGGACTACGGCACGGGGGCCATCATGAGCGTCCCCGCCCACGACCAGAGGGATTTCGAATTCGCGAAGGCCTACGGCCTCCCGATTCGGGTCGTGGTTCAGAGCGGCGGGGTGGTGGAGGAATCCATGACCGAGGCCGTGCCCGCCGACGGCGTCATGGAGGCGAGCGGCCCCTACACGGGCCTTCCCAACCGGGAGGCCAGCGTCCTCATGGCCGCCAAGGCCCGGGAGGAGGGATTCGGCGAGCCCACCGTTACCTTCCGGTTGAAAGACTGGGGCATCTCGCGGCAGCGCTATTGGGGCACCCCCATCCCCATGATCCACTGTCCCACCTGCGGCGTGGTCCCGGTCCCTGAAGATCAACTTCCGGTCTTGCTGCCAGAGGACGTGGCCTTCACGGGGAAGGGCGAGAGCCCCCTCGCGAGCCACCAGGGGTTCCTCAACACCCCTTGCCCGAAGTGCGGGGGGCCGGGGAGACGCGAGACGGACACCATGGATACCTTCGTGGACTCCTCGTGGTACTTCTTCCGCTACTGCAGCCCCAAGGAAGAATCCGTGCCCTTCGAGGGTTCCGCCGCCAAGTATTGGACCCCCGTGGATTTCTACATCGGCGGCATAGAGCACGCCACCATGCACCTCATCTACTGCCGGTTTTTCACCATGGTTCTGAGGGACCTTGGCCTGGTGCCCTTCGCAGAGCCGGTGGACCGCCTCATGTGCCAGGGCATGGTCATCAAGGACGGGGCCAAGATGAGCAAGAGCCTCGGCAACTTGGTGGAGCCCGACGAGATGATCGAGCGGTACGGGGCCGACGCGGTGCGAATCAACATCCTCTTCCTCTCTCCGCCGTGGGACCAACTCGACTGGAAGGAGAGCGGCGCCGAGGGGGCATTCCGGTTCTTGAACCGCGTGTACGCCCTCGTGGAAGAAGTGGCGACGGACCTGAAGGGGCCCGCCGAAGAGCCCGCGGGCGACGTCTCCCCCCTGCGGCGCAAGACGCACCAGACCATCGCCAAGGTCACGGCGGAGCTGGACCAGCGCCTCAAGATCAACACGGCCATCGCGAGCCTCATGGAGCTCACCAATGCCATCCAGGCGTTTCTGCCCGCCTACGGCAAGACCCCCGCGGAGCGATTCGTCCTGCGGGAGGCGGTGGGGGCACTGGCGGCCATGCTCTCGCCATTCGCCCCGCACGCCGCGGACGCCATGTGGGAGATGTTGGGACAGATTGGATTCCTAGTGGACGGTCCATGGCCCAGATTTGATGCGGCCATCGCCAAGGAGGATGAGGTCACCCTCGCGGTCCAGGTGAACGGGAAGGTCCGGGGCCAGATCACGGTCCCATCAGACGCCGATGCCGCCTCGGTCCTCGCCGCGGCGAAGGACAACGAGAAGGTGAAGGCCCACCTGGAAGGGAAGAACGTGGTTAAGGAGATCGTGGTCCCCGGCAGGATCGTCACGCTGGTGGTCAAGTGATCGGGTCCGCATTTTGCGAGGTGATCGGGTGAAGAAGTTGACGATTGTTGGGGAGCCTCCCTCTTCTCGCGCTTTCCGGCTCCCCGGCTCCCCGGCTCGCACCGAGCCTGGCACCGCCGCGGTGTTGGCACTCGCGCTCACCGTGGTTGCTCTCTTCGGCCTCGCGGGCTGCGGTTACCACCTGCTTGGCACGGGGGGCGCCCTTCCGTCGACCGTGAAGGTGGTGGCTGTCCTTCCCTTCGAGCGTGAAGTGCCGGTCCTCCAGCTGGACCAGCGCGTCACCGAGGCCATGACGCGCGAGATGTCCCAGCGCCTTCGGGTGAAGGTGCAATCCACCAAGGAGGGCGCCGATGCCGTCCTGTCGGGCGTCATCACGGGCTTCAACGTGGCGCCCATGTCCTACGACGCCGCCGGGAGGGCCAACCGCTACAACGTGACCATGGCCGCCAAGGTGCGCCTTGTGGACAAGGACGGAAAGGTCCTCTTCGAATCATTGGGCTACCGGTTCAGCGAGGTCTACGATCGATCCGCGTTTCCGGGCAGCTACTTCAGCGAGGAAGTGGTGGCCTACGACGTCGTGGCCCGGGACTTCAGCAGGGCCCTCGTGGCAACCATCATGGAGGCGGGCCCCGGTGGACAGTGAAGGCCGGCTGATCCACGAGGAGCGACCATGGGCGGGCACCCTCCTGAGGTTGACCCTTGACCCGAACGGTATCCGGAGAGAGGAGTTCACCTCCGGGGTCCCGACCCACCAGCAGATCCTTCCCTACGGCGAGATCTGGGACACCCACATCACCCAGGATTTCCCGCGCTGGCAGCTGGCCGTCCTCGCCGGCCTTACCCTCGCATGGGGTGCGGCGGCGTTCCTTCTCGACCCGTCGGTCGAACTGACGGCGCTCAACGGGGCCGTCCTCGGCGCGGCCTGGATTCTCCTCCTATGGCGGGCCCGCCTAAAGACCGTCAAGGTCTTCGACTACGACGGCTACGAGCTGGCGGTGATCCACGGCCTCCCGGGGACGCGATTCGACGGGTTTGTGGACCAACTGCGAGCCCGCGCCGCCCTCCACCGCTACCCACTGCAGAACGTCTTCGAGACGCTGGATCTGGGACGGTGCTCGGCCAGGGGATGGCTTGGCGGTTGGGTGGCCTCCTTCCCCTACGACCGCGTGGTCATCGAACGGCAGGGTCCCATGGGAAGGCACGAGCGGATCTACTTCTCCCTGCCTGCCCTGGAGGCTCCCATCCGTTTGGCCTGGAGGGTGCCGTGGGTGATGCTGGCTTCAGCCTTTGCCTCGGCGGCGGCCGCCGTCGCCCTTGCCGCGGAGGCTCAGAACGGCGGTTCCGTCCAAGTCTGGGCCTGGTGGTCATTGGGCGCGGCGGTAGCGCTGGCCGTCTCTTCCGTCCTCACACTGGGCCTGGCGGTGGAGGTCGCGGCGGGGATGCAACCCCTGAGGACGCCCTATATGCCCTGGTGGAAAAAGTCGCAGATCAGGGATGCCCTGGCCTGGTTCGCCCGCATCGTCCGCCTCGCGGACAGCCTCGAACAGGTCCGGACGGAGGACTACTGGGACTTCCACCGGGCCAAGCTCCAGATCCTCCGGGAGACGGGGTTCATTGATGATTGGCCGTACCGCTCCGCCCTCGCCCGCCTGAACTCGCAGGAGCGCGAGGAACTCGGGGAGTAAAGACGGGACTGGGGGACTAGGGGACTGGGGGACTAGGGGACTAGGGGACTAGGAAAAGGTGCCTCTTCCTTGTATCTTGCGTCTCACGTTTTGCGCTTCGCTCCTGCCCCCTGCCTTCTGGCTCCTGCCCCCTACTCATCCTTGTACACAATGGGTATGAACTGGACCCCGCTCGGCGGGTAGTCGACGATCGTCCGCACGCCATTCTCGAAGTACATATAATAGGTCCTCAGGACGGGCTTTTCCCCCCGCCGGGCAACGTAGTACTTGTCGTAGTCCGAGGCGGAGGCGAGCTTGTCCTTGGCTGCCTGCACTAGGGCGGGTTGGCCGTAGTTATGCAGGATGCTGAACACATACCGCACCGTCTCGGCATAGGGCGGGATCTTGTTGGAGTACCTTCGAACCGCGTCCTCGCCGGCGTTGTAAGCCGCCAGGATGAGCGGGACGTCGCCCGAGAACAGGTCCTGCAGGTAGGCGAGGAAGTTTGTCCCCCCTTTAATATTCTGGTCCATATCCCACGGGTCCGAGCACCCGAAGCGCTTGCCCGTTCCGGGCATGAGTTGCATCAGGCCCACGGCGCCCTTGTTGGAGATGATGTTGGGCTGGAAGCCCGATTCGGCCTCCACGAGGGCGGCCACCAGGTTGTAATCCAGGCCCGTCCTGGTGCAGGCGGCCTTGAGCTTGCCCTGGATCTCCAGCCGTTTGGCGGAGCTGAGCTTGGGTATGGGCTGGGAGGACTGGGGGGCGGCGAGCTTGGCCGCCGCCTGGGAGCCCTTGTTGGTGACCACGATCTGGCCGTTCCGGTCCCGCTCCACGCGGAGTTGGGCCGATGCCCGCACTACACAGAAAGTCAGAAGGGCGAGGGCGAGCGCCGGACGGTTCATGGTGCCGCACCCGCCTTCCAGTGCTTGCGGGCGAGCTGCCCGCACGCGGCCAGGATGTCCAGGCCCCTGCTTCTCCGGATGGTGGCCGTGATGCCCTGGTCGTTTAAAATCTCCTGGAAAAGCTTGGCGGCCTTGGGCGTGCTCGGTTCGTAGGGGAGGCCCTCGGCGGCGTTGAAGGAGATGAGGTTCACCTTCACCTTCAGGCCGCGGGCGAAGCGCGCCACGTCCCGGGCGTCCTCCTCCGAGTCGTTCACGCCGCCCAGGAGTACGTACTCGAGGGAGATCCGCTCGCGGTTCTTCCGGGTGAGGTTCTGGAGAACACGCCTCAAGTGTTCCAGCGGATAGCGCTTGTTGATGGGCATCAGCCGCGTCCTGAGGTCGTTCCTCGCGGCGTTCAGGGAGAGGGACAGGCGCGGGCACACGGGGCTCTGGGCGAAGGCCTCTAGGGCGTCAGCCAAACCCGACGTGGAGACGGTGATGCGCTTCGTGGACATGGCCATGCCCTCGGAATCCTCCAGGAGGGCCAGGGCTGCCTCCAGGTTCTCCCGGTTGGCCATGGGTTCGCCCATACCCATGAACACGACGTTGTAGGACGTCGCGGCGATGTCGGTGAGCGATTCCAGGATAAAGAACTGGCCGAGGATCTCCCCAGGGGTCAGGTTTCGCTTCAGGCCCATGCGGGCCGTCAGGCAGAAGGTGCAGCCCACGGCGCATCCCACCTGGGAGGAGACGCACACCGTTCGCCTCTCGCCG
>JAKAJA010000068.1 GCA_021814085.1 Acidobacteriota bacterium
GAGGTATTGTCTCAGCGGGTGATTGCGAACCCTCTCCCGCGCGATGGCTCCGAATTCCGCGTCCATGGCGGGAGTGATGACGAGCTCGGGCACGCCCTGCGGCGATGCAGTGCCAGTAAGGTCCCCCTTGTTGTAGCGGTCGAAGAGGGCGGCCACCCGCTCGCGCTCTTGCGGCGAGTCGCAGGCGTCCGCCGGTAGCTTGGCCACGTCCACCGGCAGGCTCTCCACGTCCCAGATGAAAACCTCCACGTCCTTGGGCCGCGCGATCCAGGTCCGCACCCACGCTCCGTACCCGTAGGCCACGAACTCTCCGGGCATGTTGGCCGCGGCCGGGGCCAGGGGCTGGAAGAGGTGGAACCGCGCCGCGTTCCTTATGGTCCACGGGGCCAGGGCGGCGACGAAGGCCAGGGAAAAGGCGAGGCCGCGAAGAAAGGTGCGGCCCGTGGCCGGGAGGGCGGCACGCCACCCCCCTCCCTTCCTCATGTCCCCGCGCGTCTCGGAGACCCACGCCAAGAGGAGGAGGGCGCCCAGGGCCGCCAGGAAGAGACCGAGATCGGGCCGGAAGAGGCAGGCCGCTCCTCCCGCCAAGCCTGCTGAAGCCCACTTGAGAATCCCCAGGCCCTCGGCCTTCAGGGCCCACACGCCGGCGGTGACGCAGAGGGTGCCGAAGAAGAGGGCCCAGGTCTCCGTGAGCATGGTCCCAGTGTAGACGAAGGTGAAGGGGCACAGAGCCGCAAGGACGAAGGCCCAGAGGGCCGCCCGGCGCTTCTTGGCCGCCTCCCAGCCGCCGGGGGCGCAGAGAAAGCACAAGAGGCCTACGAGCCAGCAGGTACCTGTGTCCACCACGGATTGAATCACGTGGAGGTCGTTCACGTTGCCCGCGCCGAAGAGGCCGAAGACCGCCGCGAGGACGAGGGGGTAGCCGGGCATCCTGATAAACGTGGGCGCGTAGGGCGCCTTGTCGTCCATGGAATAGGCCCCGTGCCGAAGGACGTTCATGCCGATCTGCTGATAGACGGGCCCGTCACCCGAGCAGTCGCTCGTCACGCGCAGGGAGACATAGAGGCGCAGGCCGAGCGCGGCGAGTGTGAGAAGGAGCGCTGTGATCCAGAATCGTTTCATGCGTCCCCTCGGGAATGGGACCTCCGTGAGCGAGGCCATCGGGCAGCCGGCCCTCGCCCATTATATGGCATGCCACCTACAAAGACGTTCCGAGGCCTCCGCAAGTTTCGCGCGGCGAGGAAGCGAATCGACCGCGGCAGTCCCGAGGTCCCTGGCGAGACTGCCACGGTCTCCGGTCTGACAGTGACATAATGGGTGTCATCGTGAGGAGGTGGACGATGGACCTGCGCGGCGAGGCTCTTCTGGTGCTTTTCGTCCTGACCCTCAGCGTTGCTTCCTCGATGGCTCAGGACAAGAAGCCCATCACGGTGGAGATCAGGACATCGCTGGGATTCATGGAGGTGGCCCTCGACCCGGAGCACGCCCCGGTCACCACGGAGAACTTCCTCAAGTACGTCCGGGGAGGATTCTACGACGGGGGACGCTTCCACAGGACCGTCACGCCGGAGAACCAGCCGGGGAAGGCCGTGAAAATCGAGGTCATCCAGGCGGGCATCGCCCCCTCCCGCGAGAAGGAGGAGTTTCCTCCCATTCCCTTGGAGCGCACGGGCAGGACTGGCATCAAACACGTGGACGGGGCCATCTCCATGGCCCGGGCCGAGCCCGACACGGCCACCTCGGACTTCTTCATCTGCATCGGGGACCAGCCCCAGCTCGACGAAGGCGGCAAGAGAAACCCGGACGGGCAGGGCTTCGCCGCCTTCGGGCGCGTCGTGAAGGGGATGGACGTCGCGCGCAAGATCCAACACTCCCCCGCGCGGGCTCAGACCCTCGATCCGCCCGTGCCCATCATCTCAATTCGCGTCAAATAGGGGCGGTTGCGGCGGCCCGCCGAAGATCACTCCTGCGGGTTGGCAACCTTCGCGGCACTCTGTATCCGGTCGATGAGGGCGTCCTTCTCGGACCAGATCTGGCGCACCCAGGCCTGGAAGCGCTCGCGCACGGCGGGATCTTCCAGGTAACTCCCCCCCCGGAGGAACTCCTCGGGGATGGAGAGTTCCCGCACCCGGACCACGACCCTCCTGATCCTTCCAGAGAAGAGGTCCCAGAACTTGGGCGGCTTCCCGGGGTAGACCACCGTCACGTCCAGGAGCGACCGGATTTTCCCCCCCATGACCTCCAGCACGAAGGCCATGCCGCCGGCTTTGGGCCTGAGGAGGTGGCGGTAGGGCGACTCCTGACTGTCGTGCTTGTCCTTCGTGAACCGGGTGCCCTCCAGGAAATTGAGGATAGTCGCGGGAGACCCCTCGAACTTCTCGCAGGCCTTGCGAGTGATCTCCAGATCCGTGCCCCGCTTCTCGGGGTGCTTCTCGAGATATTCCTTCGAGTACCGCCGCATGAAAGGGAAGTCGAGGGCCCACCAGGCACCGCCCAGGATGGGAACCCACGCCAGCTCTCGTTTGAGGAAGAACTTGGGGAACGGGATGCGGCGGTTGAACACCATTTGGAGGACCGGGATATCCACCCAGGTTTGGTGGTTGCAGCTCACCAGGTAGCTGCTGTCTCGGAGGAGGCCCTCGGCGCCCTCCACCTCCCACCGGGTGGGCTGGGTCGCCTTGAGGCCCAAATTGTTCGCGCTGGTCCAGGCCTCCGCGATGCGGGTCATGAGGCGCGTGCAACCCCGCCTCCATATGGGTACCGGAACGAGGA
This sequence comes from Acidobacteriota bacterium, assembly GCA_021814085.1. Classification (GTDB taxonomy): domain Bacteria; phylum Acidobacteriota; class UBA4820; order UBA4820; family DSQY01; genus JAKAJA01. The sequence goes on from JAKAJA010000068.1 coordinate 2,773, forward strand.
TCTTGGCGGGTATGAGGAAGTAGAGGAGCGTCCCCCAGAAGAGGGTGTTCAGGCAGAAAACGAGAAAGGTGAAGGGCCCCAGGATGAAGGGGGGCAGGAATGAAAGCATGGGGCGCTCCAGGCAAGTGCCTCACCCGCGTCCGGGGAAGAGGAACGGAACTCTACCAGCATCCGCCTCCCCTCCGCAACCCGGCCACACGAACCCGCACCAGGGGCCGAGCCGTAAGGGCGAGTCAGCGGGTGAAGGAAAATGGCGCCGAGACGGCCCCGTTAACGTTGACAACCGTCAGCTGCACGGGAACGCCCTTGGGGAGAAGGCCCTTGAGCTCCGGTCCCTTCCCAACGATCTTGGTGGAACTCACGTACTTGGTGGCCGACAGGTGGGTGCCGTTTACGCGCAACGTGCTCCCTGCCATGAAGCCGCTGCCTTTCACGGTAAGGTTCAGGGGAGCCACCGAGGTCTTCGCGAAAGTGATGACGATGGAGTTGGCCACGGTGAGGGTCTGCGTGTCCGTGTCCGTCGCCCCTGTGCTGTCGGTCTCGGTGAGGGTGACGGTGTAGGGACCCGCGGGGAAGGTCCGGGTCACCACGGATCCCGTCGCGCTCTGGCCGCCCAGGTCCCAGGTGAAGTTGTACGGCGGCGTGCCGTCGCCGCTGGCCGTGAAGGTAACGGGAGTGGCATCCGTGGGCTGGGCCGGCGCGTAAGTGAAGTCAGCCGTGATGGGAGATGGCGGCGCAGCGGCATCCGCCGCCACGCAGCCGGGGCCCGCGCACCCCTTCAGGTTGGACAGATAGGTGGACGCGGCGCTCAGGAAGGCCGGTGTGGCGAGGGTGACCTTGTTGGCCATCTCGTCGGGGTCCGTATCCAGGTAGTAAAGCTCCTTCTCGCCCGTGTCGTATTCCACGTACTTGTAGGTGCTCGCGCGGTAGCCGTTGTGGGCGGGATAGATGTCAGCCAGAACCATGTCCGCGGGATCGGGGGGCTCGAACTGCCTGTCCGACAAGATGGGTTTCTGGGGCGAGACGGGGCCTCGGATCTGTTCGAGGAGGAAGGCCTGCCGCCAGGCGGCGGGGCTCTGCCCGTGCAGGAGGGGGACGAGGGACCGTCCGTCGGGGGCATCCGTGAGCGACACGCCGCCTATCTCCGCCATGGTCGGGGCCAGGTCCACGTTGCCCACGAACTGGTCGATCTGGATGGCCACGGGAACGTTGGGACCCCGGACGACCAGGGGAACTCGGATGTCCGTCTCGTAGGGGGTGTATTTGCCCGCGAGGAACCGGTGCTGGCCCATGTGGTAGCCGTTGTCCGAGGCGAAGAAGATGTAGGTATTGGAGAGCATCCCGTCCGCCTGGAGCTCGTTCACGATGGCCCCCACCATGTCGTCCACGGCCTGGATGGACTGCAGCCTGAGCCTGTACTGGTCATCGATTTCCTGGATGTCCCCGCTCGTGAGCATGGGCAGCGCTTGGATATAGGCCGGCTTGTCGCTCACGTCCGCCTCGTTGAAGGAGGGGGTCCGGGGTGCCTGGACGCCGGGAAACATGCTGGCGTGGCGCGGAGCGGGGGTGCTGGGCCTGTGGGGGGCGAAGGGGGTGAGGTGCATGAAGATGGGGGGCGGGCTCGTCTGCTGCGCGGTTTTCCGGATGAAGCTCACGGCCTCGGCCGACATGACGTCCGTGAGGTAGTCCGAGGGGGCCGATCCGTGGCTCACGAGGGACCCGTTCGCGTTGAGCTGGTAGTTGTACTCGCCGTAAGGGTCCCCCGAGACGGGGCTGTACCAGTCGTCCCAGCCCGGGGGGATATAGGTCTGGCTGGCCGTGGCGGGATACCCGTTCAGGTACTTGCCGAAGAAGAAAGTCTTGTAGCCACCCTTCTTGAGGGCCGTTGCGATCGTGGCGCTCTCCAGGTTGTCGGCGTATGCCTTCTGGAAGCCCCCGTCGGGAGGCTCGTTGGCCCAGATCATATGGTTGTGCGGATACTGTCCCCGCAGGATCCCCGTCCGCGAAGGACAGCAGAGGGAGACGGGGACGAAAAAGTTCGTGAACGTGGCCCCCTGGTTCGCCAGAAGGGCCTTCACGTTGGGCATGTAGTCCATGGACTGGAGCAGGATGTCCTGATCGTCCGTCAGGATGAAGATGATGTTGGGCAGGCCCGTGACGTGCCGGTCCACGGCCGGGCATGGGCCGGCTTTCGGTGCGGCGCCAGCCACGGCCAGGGTGACCGCCACGTAAACCGCGCACGTAGCCATGCCCGCCCTCAGGATACCGCGATATTTCATAGGATTGTCCCCTCAAGGAAAATACAGCCCCCCTCCTCACCATTTCGAGCAAGGGCTTCTACTTTTATATACGCTCTCCGGGCCCTGTTGTCAATGGAGCAAAGGCCCTCTGGGAAAGGGTTCTGACACCATCTCTCCCCGCGACGCCCGTTCCGCCACGGAAATGAGACAGCACAAAAGAGCCAGACCATATTGTCTCGACATTGAGATGGCACGTCTCGTCTTGCTCAATTCTGAGACCATTATGGCCATCCGCATTGGCCCACAGTCGAGACATCTGGATACAAAGGCCCTATATTTACTTCAGTTTAGGATGCGCGTGCGAATCTTGGGGCGCCTTGCCGTCTTCTTTTCTCCCTGGCATGCGCATTGCTTTTCACATGCCCGGTGAGCACGGATAGAAAGGGTGGTGGCGGACATGGACACGAAAAATGAGACGGGCACTCCGAGCGAAAGCGAAGAGCGTTACTGGGTATCGTGTTTAAACTGCGGGGAACTCTTCGACGCGGCAAGCAGCCCCTGGTGTCTCTGCGTCACGGACAGCCCCACGGTGCTTTGTCCCAACTGCAAGGAATGCTCCTGCAAGGCGGGTCCCCAGGCGCGGGTGAAGTTCTGGCAGTCCGCTCCCGCGATCATGTGGCAGAGGCGGCTCAAACACTTCGAGCGGGAGTACCCAGGCCCTCCTATGGAGATCGGGAACCCCGTGCGGCGTCCCATGATCCTGGTGGTGGACGACGAGCCCGACACGAGGCGGATCGCCTTCCACGTGCTCGAGGCGCTGGGGTACGGCGTGATCCTCGCCCAGAACGGCGCGAAGGGCTTCGAATTGGCCAAGGAGTACCGCCCGGACCTCATCCTAACGGACCAGATGATGCCCCACATGGATGGGAAACACCTCTGCAGGGCCATCAAGGACGATCCCGACACCAAGAACATCAAGGTCATCGTCATGTCGGGCCTATACAAGAAAGAGAGCCAGCGCATCGAGATCATCAAGGAGTACGGGGCGGACGACTTCCTGACCAAACCCATTTCCTACGACCGGCTGGGCGAGGTCATCGCCAGCTGGCTCTCCACCAAGGTCTGAGGGGGTGATGAAATGACGACCGTCGACCAATTCTCCCCTCCTGCCGGTCCCGATCTTGAAGAAGGGGCGGAGCCCCAGTTTCGTGATACATTTATGCCAACGATGAACCGCGATCGGGGTAAAGGGCAAAAGACGGTTCTCATCGTGGACGACGAGCAGGCGATCCGGATCGGCCTCGCCGCCTACCTTGAGAAGTGCGGCTTCGCGGTCGTGGAAGCCGCGTCCCTCGCTGAGGCCAGGAGGGCCCTGGCCGAGAGCGTTCACGACGCCGTACTCCTGGACGCCTATCTCACGGATGGGCAAGGCGTGGACTTGATCCTGGACATCCGCGCTACCGACCCTTCCGTGCCCATCCTCATGATGACGGGACAGGGGACCATCCCCTTGGCCGTGGAGGCCATGCGGCGAGGCGCCGACCACTTTTTCACCAAACCCGTGGACCTGAAGGAGCTGGAGGTCTATCTCAACAAGTCCCTCCAGATCGGCTCGCTCAGGCGATCGCACCGCGCTCTAAGGGAGCGCCCGGCCACCATCATCCCCTACTACGGGGAGTCGGACGCCTTCAAATCCATCTTCCCGCTCATCGATGCCGCGTGCCGGCACAAGAGCCCCGTCCTCCTCCGCGGGGAAACGGGGACTGGAAAGGGATTACTGGCAAGGCACATCCACTCGAGGAGCGCCAACAGCAGGGAGCCCTTCGTGGAACTCAACTGCGCCGGGCTCAAGGGCGAGTTCCTCGAGAGCGAGCTCTTCGGGCATACGAAGGGGGCCTTCACGGGCGCCGTGGATGCCAAGGAGGGGCTCCTCGAGCGGGCCCACCGCGGGACCCTGTTCCTGGACGAGATCGGGGACATGGACCTCTCCCTCCAATCGAAGTTTCTGAAGGTTCTCGAGGAGAAGCGTTTCCGTCCCCTTGGCCAGGTTGACGAGCGCATCTCCGACTTCCGGCTCATCTGCGCCACGAACCAGAACCTCGATGAACTCATCGGCGCCGGCACGTTCCGGAGGGACGTCTACTACCGCATCAATACCCTCGTCATCTCGCTGCCACCCCTGCGCGAGATGATGGAGGACCTCCCGGGCATCGCCCACCACATCCTCCGCTTCATCGCCGGCGGCAGGAAAGAACCGGTCCTCTCCCCGGCCGTGCTGGAGAAGCTCGCGGCTTACCCTTGGCCGGGCAACATGCGGGAGCTCCACAACGTCCTGGAGCGGGCGTGGATTCTCTCCGACAGCAAGGAGATCCGGCTCGAGCACCTGGCCCTCCTCACGGCCGGTGAGCCGGACCGGCCCAAGCCAGAGGAGAGCGCGGACCAGGACCTGGACGCGGCCGAGAAGGCCCACATCATAAAGATTCTGAAAGAGGAGCGGGGCAAAGTCCCCGAGGCGGCCAAGCGATTGGGCGTCTCCCGTCCGACCCTCTACAGGAAGATCACCCAGCACGGCATCAACCTCGGCGAGACGCGCTGATAACAACCTGCCTTCCACGGTGGAGTGATCCCTCGTTCATATAGGCGGGATACACATCCCGGCCGGGGCGTGGATCTGTATCCTCGCCTGCGGGGCGCAAACGATGAACGACAAGTTGGTATGAGCAGTAGGAACGGTCAGCGGATCGCGAAAATGCCCCTTCGCCATGGGCAATCCGAATTGTGACGTGTCGGAGAGGCACTGCCCGGCGTCAATCCGCCGACGGGGGAAGGATGGCTTTGGAGGAAGGCCCTTTCAACGGCAGGGTGAACCAGAAGGCGCTCCCCTTGCCCGGTTCGCTGGTGACCCCGATGGCGCCGCCGTGGGCCTCCACCGCGAGCTTGCAGAAGGTGAGCCCGAGGCCTGACGTGAGCTTGCGCTTGCGGTCGCCCATCTCCACCTGGCCGAACTTCTCAAAAATCTTCTCGTGATACTCGGGGGGGATCCCCGGCCCGTCGTCGTGTACCGACACCTTTACCAAATCGCCGTGCGCCTCCACGGCCACTCGGATGGTGCTCTCCTCGGGGGTGAACTGGAAGGCGTTGGTGAGCAGGTTCTGCAAGACCCGCTGCACCAGATCGCCGTCGCAGACCAGTTCCACGGGTTTCTTTGGCAAGGAGGCCTCGAAGTGGC
>JAKAJA010000069.1 GCA_021814085.1 Acidobacteriota bacterium
CTGGCGGAAGTTGTCGAGGCGCTCGCCCAGGAGGTACAGGCGTGTCGCGTCGTCCTTGTACTGGCCCAGGGCCGTGTGGAAGAGGAGGTTCTCGTTGAGGGTCGAGGCCACCTCCGCCACGAAGATGGAGTAGTGGGCCGTGGCGTAGGGCTGGTTCTTCGCCGACAGGTAGCTGTGCATGGAGTGGCCCGACTCGTGGGCCAGGGTGGAAACGTCGTCGTAGGCGCCGTTGAAGTTGAGGAGCTGGTAGGGGTGCACGTCATAGGCGGCGCCCGTGCTGTAGGCCCCCGACTTCTTGCCCGTGGAAGGCATCCAGTCGATCCAGCGGCTCTCGAATCCCTTCTTCAGGGCGTCGCCATAGTCGGGCCCGAGGGGCGTCACGGCCTTCAGGGTGAGGTCCATGGCGGCCTCGGGAGTGAACTTGAGGTCCACCTCCTTGACGATGGGGGCGTAGAGGTCGTCGTAGCGGAGCTGGTCCACCCCCATCATGCGCTGGCGGAGCTTGAGGTACCGCTGGAGGGTGGGCAGGTTGGCGTGGACGTCGGCGATGAGCTGCTTGTACACCGTCACGGGGATGTTGTAGTTGTCCAGGGCCATGGCGAGGCAGGACTCGTAGTTGCGCACGTCCTTGATGGCCATGTGGTTTTTCACGTTGGAGTACATGGTGGTCCCGAAGGTCCGCTTGAACTCGGCGAAGTCGCCCCAGAAGGCCTTGAAGACCTTCTCGCGGTCCTCGCGGCTGGTCACGGCCCGGTACTTGGTATAGGCGGCCGCGTCGAGGCGGACCTTCTCTCCCGTGGAGAGGGTCACTTCGGGATAGGGCATCTCGGCGTTGGTGAAGATGGTGTAGACGGCGCTCGGGGCCGAGCCCATGGCGCTCATGCGGGCCACGATCTTCTCCTCCGCGGGGCTCAGGGTGTGGGCCTTGGTCCTCAGGATGTTGTTGAGGACGGGCTTGTAGGGCTTGAGGCCCGGCTCGGCGGCGTAGAAGGCCTCGATCTTGGCCGGGTCGATGGTGAGGATCTCGGGCTCCATGAAGGAGGACGCCGTCCCCAGGTCCGTGCCGATCTTCTCCACCGACTGGCGCATGGCCTGCGCGTCGGCGTTGCGCGTATCCACGTCCACGCTCATGGAGGCGTAGAGGTAGACGCGCGATAGCTCCTTATCGATGTCGTCGGAGGTCTGCAGGGCCTTGAGGAGGGCCTGGGCCGAGTCGCCCATGTGTCCCTTGAAGGCCGCGACCTCGGGGATGCGCTTGGCCACCGCGTCCCGGTCCGCCTGCCACGCCTCCTTGGTGGAATAGAGGTCCTGCTGGTTCCAGGTGTATTTCTCGGGAACGCTCGCCCGGTCCGCCGCGAAGGACGCTACGCCCACCATGGCGCAGGCCAGCAAGGCCGCGCCCATGACTCTCCACACGTTGCTCATATCCGCCCCTCCATGGAACGCCCCCGCCCAAGCGGAGGCTCTTTCCGCAATTGTACGACATGGCGGGGGGGAGAGTTCTCTGCAGAGGGCGGGGGCCAGAGGATGGGCCATTTGACCTGGGAGCCGACGAGGGTTGGAAGTCCACGGGAGGAGACCGGCCCGGTGAAAATGTCCGATGTGAGGGAGGCCTACTCTTGGGAGGCGAGCGCGAATGTGGCCGCTTCATCTACCGGCCGGGAGAAATAGTACCCCTGCCCGAAGTCGCAGCGCATTTCCTTGAGGGCGCTGGCCTGAGCCGCCGTCTCAACCCCCTCCGCCACCACGGCCATCTTTAGGCCCGCCGCCATGCCGATGGTCGTCCTCACCAGTTCGCGGCTCTGTTCGTCATGAAGCATGGAGTTGACGAAGGACTGGTCCACCTTGATGGTGTCGATGGGGTAGCGCCTGAGGTTGACCAGGGAGGAGTACCCCGTGCCGAAGTCGTCGAGGACCAGCCCGATCTGTTGGGCTTTGAACTGGGCCATCATCTTCTGGGCGTGCTCGGCGTGCGAGATGAGGGCGCTCTCGGTGATTTCGAGCTTGAGGGTCCTCGGGTCGAGTCCGAATTCCCGCAGGACGAGCTCCACGTGACCGACGAGCTCGGGCCGGAGGAACTGGAGTCCCGAGAGGTTGACGCTCATGGTGAGGGGCGGGTCCGAATGGAACTGAGATTGGAGTGCCCTCAGGTGGCGGCACGACTCCCGCAGGACGAAGAGACCGAGGGAGAAGATGAGCCCGTTCTCCTCCGCGATGGGGATGAAATCCGCCGGGGGAAGGAGGCCACGGCTCGGATGGGGCCAGCGCACGAGGGCTTCGAAGCCGGCGATGCGGCCCGTGGCGAGGGTGACGATGGGCTGGTAGTGGACCTTCAGGCCATTGTCCGCGAGGGCCCGGCGCAGGTCGGTCTCGAGCTCGAGCACCTCCAGAGCCCTGGACTGCATGGCTGTGTCGAAGAGGGCGAAGCGGGACCGGCCCCGCTCCTTGGCGTGGTACATGGCCGCGTCCGCGTCGCGCACGATGCCGTCCGGCCCCGGACAGTTCTCGTTGAAAAGGGAGATGCCGACACTGGCGGTGCAAAAGACCTCGCGCCCTTCGATTCGGAAGGGCTGGGCCAACTGCTCAAGGATGCGCTCCGCGAAAACGGCAGCCTCCTGGTCGGTCGAGATCTCTTCCAGGAGGATAGCGAACTCGTCGCCGCCCAGGCGCGCCACCGTGTCGGAGGCCCGAAGGCAGGACCTGATTCGGTCGGCGACCTCCTTGAGGAGTTGGTCGCCAGCAAGGTGGCCGAGGCTGTCGTTGATGAGCTTGAACCGGTCCAGATCGCAGAACATGACCGCGAAGCGCTTCTCCTCCCTTCGCTTGGCCTTGTGACAGGCCTGGGTGATCCTGTCCATAAAGAGGGTCCTGTTGGGCAGTCCCGTGAGGGCGTCGTGGAGGGCGTCGTGCTGGAGCTGCTCCTCGGCCCTCTTCCTGAAGGTGATGTCGGTCATGGACCCCGCGATCCGGTAGGCCTTGCCTTCCCCGTCGCGCACAGCCTGGCCGCGTGTGAGGACCCAGGCGTAGTTCCCGTCCCGCTGGCGCATCCGGTGCTCGTGCTCCAGGTGGGGCGAGGACCCCGCCACGTGAGCCTTGATCTGGGTCTTGAGCTCCGCGATGTCGTCGGCGTGCACGAGGCGGAACCAGTCCTCCGGGTGGTCGCCGACTTCGCCCGCGTCGTAACCGAGCATGGTCTTCCACCGAAGCGAGAGGTACACGTGCCCGACCCTGAAATCCCAGTCCCACATGCCGTCGTTGGCGCCCCTGACGGAGAGGGCGAAGCGCTCCGTGCCCTCGATGAGCTTCTCCTCCGCGAGTTTCTGGCGCGTGACGTCCGTCCCCGTGGAGATGAAATGGGTCACCTCCCCCGCCTCGTTCTTGACCGGTGTGATGGTCTTGTCCTCGTGGTAGGTGGTCCCGTCCTTCCGCTTGTTGATGACTACGCCGTGGTAGGAAGCCCCCGAGAGGACGGTGGCCCAGAGATTCTCGTAGTGGGCCGCGTCGTGCCTGCCCGACTTGAGGATGCGCGGCGTCCTTCCCACGGCCTCATCGCGCGAATAGCCCGTGATGACCTCGAAGGCCCGGTTCACGTATAGGATGACGCCGTCCTTGTCCGTGAGGACCATGGCCTCGTCCACCTGCTCCACGGCGCTGGAGAAGAGCCTAAGCTGCTCTTCGATCTTGGCGCGGAGGCTGATATCGCGGGAATGGAGGATGACGAGCCCCGCTCCGCTGTCGCTCCCGATGGTGCAAACGGTGGTTTCGAGGGACACTCCGCGCCCGGTCCCGTGGCGGAATCGGTGGGAGCAGAGGCCCGAGGATTGGGCCTGCCTGCTTTGGCGGACGGCGCGTTGGAAGTCGTCCAGGTCCTCGTGGGCCACGAGGAGGGAAAACTCCTGGCCCATCAGGTCGTCCGGACCGTATCCCAGGACCGTGTTGACCGAAGGGGAGGCGAGGATGACCAGGCCCTCCCCATTCAGGACGACGATGGCCTCGGGGGAGCACTCGAGAATGGCGCGGCTGTAGTCCTTGAGAAGGTTTTCGTCCACCTGCACCTCGTTGGGGCCGCCCACTCCCGCGCGGTCACCTGTTCGGCACTCCAGCCTGAACCAATGGAAATCCTACGCAAAGATGGTGCCGCCGTGACCTTCTGGGGGCGTAAGTGTGAAGGGGCTGAAAATAATAGACTTACGCGGAAGCCGGTGGGGGTGATGGAAAGGCAGGTTCAGAAGGTTCCCGCTGGGAAACACCCGTGTAACGGTCCGGTTCCGAATGTTCCTGGGCGCCGATGCCGGGCAGGCAGGGAAAGGCGGTCCAGTGAGCGCCTCGCCCCGCCCGTGTCAAGCGGCGTGGCCGAGAGCTTTGCCGGCGCTGGGCCGGAGACAAGGGATCTCCTTGCCCGCCCAGTTTGCGGGGGCGGCGATGCCTAAGGCCCCAAGGGCCGTTGCGGCCGTATCCATGGTCCTGACCGGCGTATGGAGGTCGCCCCGGGCCCCAACCAGGCCTCCCGCGGCCATCCAAGGGATACGCACGTCCTGGATATCCGTGGAGCCGTGATTGAGGCCGTGGCCCCCATGGTCCGCCGTCAGGATGAGGAGGGTGCTTTTCCAGCGGCCATCTCGCCTTAAGACCGCCAGGAGACGGCGAAGGGCGCGGTCGCAATCCTGAAGGGCGGCCAGGTACTCCCGGGAAGGGGGGACCCCCTTGTCCTCGTCGCCCCATCCCCAGTCGTGCCCCGACGCGTCGGGAGCGGCGAAGTGGAGGAAGAGGAGGGAGGGGTTGATTCGCTGAAGGACCTCCGCGGCCCTCTTTTCGATGGCCTTGGGTGGCCCCGTTTCGAGGATGTCCTCATCGACGCTGCCCGGGCGATCGAGGAGCCTGAGCTTGGCCTTGCCCACCACCATGGCCGTTTTGTAGCCATGGGCCTTGGCCAGGGAAAATGCCGTCTCCACCGCGAGCGGCCCCTTCTCGGGTTTGTCCGAGTTCCAGGTCACGCCGTGGATGTCGGGGGCCACCCCCGTGAGCATCGAGACGTGGGATGGCAAGGTGGAGCTGGGCAGGATAGTCCGCCCGTCCCAGCTCCAGCACCCCTCAGCCAGGAGGCCCTTCAGGGCCGGCAGGCGCCCTTCTCGGAGCAGGTATTGGATCGCCGATGGCTTGGCGCCGTCCCAGCAAACGATGACCACGCGGGGAGAGGGGAGCGATGGCTCCGGACCGGAGACCTTCGAGCCAGGCAGCGGCGGCGTCTGGCAAAGGGTGAGGGTTGAGAGGGCGATGACCCCCGCCGTAAGGATGTGACCGCCCCTCATGGGAATTGGCGGGAGGAGAAAACGGTGGCGGACTTGCTCGCGGGGGTTGGCATTCTCACTCCGTTTCGGGAGCCTTTGGCGCTCACTCACGACCATTCTACAACAACCGGCGGGCAGTCTTCCCTTCCGCCCATCTTGATTCGAGGCATTCTGGGGCATAAAGTGAACCCATGGACGAACAGAGAAAACCCCCATCGGTGATGGACGCCCTCGACGGGGCCATGGCACGCGCCAAGCGAATCCTCTTCTCACCTTTCGACGCGGGGAAGTGGTTTGCCCTGGGTTTCTGCGCCTTTCTCGCACAGCTCGGACAGGGCGGCGGCTACACCGGCGGCAACCCCTTTGGGGGAGGCGCGAGAAACGGCGATGTTGTGGACAAGATCGAGCCGTGGGTCATGGCGCACCTCGCCCTGGTCCTGTCCGTTGGGGCCGCGGTCCTGCTCTTCGCTCTCGCCCTTGGCATCCTCCTCACGTGGCTCAGCAGCCGGGGCGAGTTCATGTTCCTCGACGGGGTGGTGAGGGACAGGGGGGCGGTATCGGAACCCTGGCACCGGTTCCGGCGTCTGGGCAACAGCCTCTTCGTCTTCCGGGTGGTGTTGGGGCTCGCCGGGTTCGCGCTCGTCATGCTCATCATAGGGCTCGGCCTTCTCCTGGCCTGGCCCGCCGTGCGGGAGCGCCACTTCGACGTCCGTTCCATCGCGGTGATGGTGGGGGGAGGATGCCTCCTCCTCCTCGCCGCCCTCGCGCTCATCCTCGTGAAAGTGCTTTTCCGCGACTTCGTCGTCCCCATCATGTACAGGCGCGATATCCCCGCCCTGGAGGCCTTTCAGGTCTTTCGCCTCGAGGTCCTGCCCGGCCGCGTGCCCAACTTCATCCTCTTCTACCTCATGATGTTTGTCGTCGGGTTGGCCGCGGCGGTCCTCATCGTCGTGGGGACCTGCATCACATGCTGCATCGCCGCCCTACCCTACATCAGCTCGGTGGTATTTCTTCCCATCTTGGTGTTCTTCCGCGCCTACTCCCTATCCTTCCTCGAGCAGTGCGGGGACGAGTGGCGCCTCATGGCTTCATCCCAACAGCCGCCGCCCCCTCCCGCGCTCCCTCCTGAACCGGCGACATCCCCCTCCCCAAAGGAGTCTGGCCCCGACGGAGTTCCCCTCGAACCGGAGGGAGGCGCGGAATTGGTACCCCTGTCGCCGTCCGGGGCGCCGGATCAGCCGTCGCCTTCAGGTTCACCCGGCGCCGGCCCAGAGAGTGAGGAACGGGGTCCCATCGTTCCCATGCCCTAAGCTGGGATGGAATCACTTCTTTGCACAAGACCCCTATTTCAGGGGATCCGCAAGATGGCGCTGGCGTAGGATCTCGTAAACGGCCAGCGCCACGGACGTCGAGAGGTTGAGGGACCTCACCGACGGGTCCCCAGGCTGGGGAATGGAGAGGAGACGGGAGGCGTGCTTCTCACGGATGGCCCGGGGCAGCCCCGTGCTCTCGCGCCCGAAGACGAGCACGCAAGGCTCCGGGTAGACAACGTCCCAGTACGGCCTCGTGCCTTGGGCCGAAAAAAAGAAGGGCTCGCCCAAATCGGGGAGCCCCGGTTCGATGTCCTCCCAGCTCTGCCAGACGACGGGGCGCACGCGATCCCAGTAGTCCAGCCCGGCGCGGCGTATCTCACGCTCCTCCAGCGAAAAACCCATGGGACCCACGAGGTGGAGGGTCGCACCCACAGCCAGACAGGTCCGCCCCGCGTTCCCCGTATTCCAGTGGATCTCGGGTTCCACCAGGACGACATGCATGGATGACTTCCTTCCCACCATGTTTCTCTCCCAATGCGCCATGTGACCCGCCGCCCCGGGATGGGTCGGCCGGGGGGTGTGAAAGGCGCGCTGACTACCCTATATTAACAGTGTCCCCGGGGCCCACTTCGGACCGTCGGAGGAACCTGGCGATGGCGCCGCGCGTGGAAATCTACTCCATATTCGTGGATGGTCGGCACGTGGGTGGGCGCGACGATCTCCGCGAACTGGATCGCAACGGCCAGCTTGACGCCCTGCCGGGGCCCGTGGCCGCGAAGGAGTAGTCCATGGTGGAAGTTCTGATCGAATACATGGGGGACAAAAGGTGCATGGCGATCCACGGTCCGAGTCGTCAGACCCTGACCACGGATGCTCCGGTGGACAACCAGGGCAAGGGAGAGTTCTTTTCCCCCACCGATCTGGTGGCCACGGCCCTGGGCGCCTGCATGGCCACGGTCATGGGCATCGTGGCGGAGCGAGACGGCATTGACCTTTCGGGCCTCGCGGTGAAGGTGGAGAAGGGCATGGTGTCCGACCCCGAGCGCCGCATCGGGAGGCTTGAGGTCACTTTCACCATGCCCCCGGGACTTCCCGCGTCCCAGAGGAAGAAGCTGGAGCGCGCGGCCCGCCACTGCCCTGTCAAGAAGAGTCTCAGGCCCGAGGTGGACATCTCCCTGTCATTTGTCTATCCTTAGCGTTCTGCGGCGTTCGGCGTTGGACGCCGAGGAACGTTGGCGGTTGCACATCTGGAGGAAACATGAACGCTCCCAAGAAGTTTTTCGCGGTAATGCTTCTTTCGCTGGCCGCCTTAGCCCTGCTCGGCCGGGATGGCATGGCGGAGGGTATCACCACCGAACTCCCCGCCTCGAAGTGGCCGACGGTCCTCGATGAGCTGAAGGATCTGAAGGTCAACAGGGCCCCCTACCACGTCTCCTACCGCAGCCGGGCCTACGACCACGACGTCATCATCCGGACGCCCATGTCGAGAGCCGCACTCTACGTCCAGATGAACCAGAAGGATCCCGCCGCGCTCACCCAGGAGGCCGTGACCAAGGCT
>JAKAJA010000070.1 GCA_021814085.1 Acidobacteriota bacterium
CTACGGGAGCCTGGAGATCAGCGAGCGGCACCGTCACCGCTACGAGTTCAACAAGGCCTACCTCGAGCCCCTGGAGAAGAGCGGCCTCAACTTCACGGGCATATCCCCCGACGGCAAGTTCGTGGAGGTGGTGGAGCTCAGGGATCATCCCTGGTTCCTCGGGTGCCAGTTCCACCCCGAGTTCAAGAGCCGCCCGCTGAACCCCCATCCCCTGTTCAGGGATTTCGTCCACGCGAGCCATAAGCATAAAGTGAGCGGGGAGAAGTGAACGGACCGGGAGCGGGGAGCGGGGAGCAGGGAGCCGACATGAACACGGTCACCATCACCAAGTCGGTCACCGTCGGCGGGGATGAGCCCCTCTTCATCGCCGGGCCGTGCGTCATCGAGTCGGAGCAGCACGTGCGGGCCCTGGCCCTCCAGCTCGCATCCTGGGCCCGCCAGCACCGCTGGCAGCTCGTCTTCAAGGCGAGCTACGACAAGGCCAACCGTACTTCGCTCTCTTCCTACCGCGGACCCGGCCTGCACGAGGGCCTCCGGATCCTCAAGGCCGTGAGGGAGGAGTCTGGCCTCCCGATCCTGACCGACATCCACGAGCCCGCTCACGCCGAACTGGCGGCCACCGTGGCGGACGTCCTCCAGATCCCCGCCTTCCTGTGCCGGCAGACGGACCTCCTTCTCGCGGCCGCCGAGACGGGAAAGGTCGTCAACGTCAAGAAGGGCCAGTTCTTGGGCCCCCGCGACATGGCCCACGTGGTGGAGAAGCTCGAGAAGGGCGGTGCTTCGGGGATTCTCCTCACGGAGCGGGGCGCCACGTTTGGCTACAACAACCTGGTGGTGGACATGCGCGGGATCCCAACCATGCGGTCCCTGGGATGGCCGGTCATCTTCGACGCCACCCACTCGGTCCAGCTTCCCGGCGGCGCGGGCGGGTCCTCGTCGGGGCAACGGGAGTTCATCCCCGTCCTGGCGCAGGCGGCCGCCTCGGCGGGAGCGGACGGCTTCTTCTTCGAGGTCCACGACAACCCCGCCGCGGCCCTCAGCGACGGCCCCAACGCTCTGCCCCTGAACAGCTTCCCTCCCCTGGTCGGGCGCCTGAGGGAGTTGCACCGCCTGGCGAGGAAACCGCTGTGACTTTAGATGGAGCCAAGAAGGTTCTGGCCGTGGAGGCGGAGGCGCTCCTGCGTCTCAGCGAGAGCCTGGACGACTCCTTCATCAAGCTCGTGGAGGCCATCCTTGCCTGCAAGGGGCGCGTGGTCGTGACGGGCATGGGCAAGAGCGGCCTGGTGGGACAGAAGATCAGCGCGACGCTGGCCAGCACCGGCACGCCCTCCTTCGCCCTCCACCCCGCGGACGCCCTCCACGGCGACCTGGGGATGGTCACGGGGGAGGACGTGGTCTTCGCGCTGAGCAACAGCGGCGAGACGGAGGAGCTCATCGCCCTCGCGCCCATTCTGAAGCGCATGGGCGCCTTCCTCGCCACCGCCACGGGCAACCCCAAGTCCACCCTGGCCCGCGCCTGCGACCTCCACATCACCGTGGCCATCGACCAGGAGGCCTGCCCCCTGGGCCTCGCGCCCATGGCGTCCACCACCGCCCAGATGGCCCTCGGCGACGCACTCGCCGCGGCCCTCATCGAGCGGCGCGGGTTCAAGCCCGAGGATTTCGCCCTCCTCCACCCCGGGGGCAAGCTGGGCAAGCGCCTCATGCGCGTGCACGAACTCATGCACACGGGCGAGGCCATCCCGCGCGTTTCCCCTGATACGCTCATGAAAGACGTCCTCTACGAGATCTCCGCCAAGAAGCTCGGCCACGCGGTGGTGGTGGACGGCGAGGGCAAGGTCACGGGGATCATCACGGACGGCGACATGCGCCGCCTCATCGAGAAGCACAGCGGTGCCCTCCTGGAAATGACGGCGGGGGCATGCGCCCACCCGGCCCCGCTGGCCATCGCTCCCGGTGCCATGGCCGTAGAGGCCCTCGGCCTCATGGAGAGCCGCAAGATCACCTCGCTCATCGTGTTGGGCGCGGAGGACAACTTCATGGGCGTGCTCCACCTGCACGACCTGTGGGGACTTCAGATGATTTAAAAGGCGTGAGGAGTGAGGAGTGAGGCGTTAGGCGCGACGCGCGAGCGGTGAGTTGTTGGCTCGAAGGGTTGGATGGGGACGTTGGGACGGCCGGCGAGAGCCGGTCGTTTTGTTTGATGCCAACGTGCCGTCCGCCGCTCACTTCCCGTAGGCGAGGATACCAATCCTCGCCCCGGCCGGCATGTTTAGCCCGGCATACAGGAAGGAGGGATCCTTCCAGAATTGAAGGCAAATGGGTATCACAGCCACCCCATCCCGCCGGCGAAGGCGGCGGCGGCGATGAGCCACAGGGGGTTGACCTTCGTCTTGGTGAAGACGAGGGCGCTGAATGCCGTGACGCCGTAGGCGGGCCAGTCGTGGTCCGCGGCTCTGGCGATAATCACGCTGCTGGAGAAGACCAGGCCCAGGGCCACGGGGGCGAGACCGCGCTCCACGGCGCGCCCCCATCGGCTCTCGTGGAACTTGCCCCACCCGAGGGTCGCGCCGTAGGTGAGGAGGCAGCAGGGCAGGAACATGGCCATCGTGGCCACCAGGGCGCCCCACCATCCCGCCGCCTTGAGGCCGATGAGGGACACGATGAGCATGCCCGGCCCAGGGGCGGCCTGGGTGATGGCGAAGGCCGCGGCGAACTCGGGGTCGGTCATCCAATGCTGCAGGGTGACGGCCTCGTGGTGCATCGCGGGGAGCACCGTGTTCCCCCCGCCGAAGGACATGAGGGAGAGGAGCCCGAAAAAGCTCGCGAGGCTTAGGAGGTTCCCCTTCATGCCCGGGCCTCCCCGCCCTTCTCGTCCTTCCGCCCGGTACCGAACCGCGCGAGCAGTATCCCCATGGTCCCAAAAACGCCCAGGACCAGCGGCAGTGGCCATTTGAAGAGGATGGTCGTCACGAATGCCGCGGCCACGAGCGCCAGGGCGCCAGGCCTCTTGAAGAAGGGCCCCACGAGCTTGAAGCCCATGGACAGGGTCAGGCCGGTGGCCACCGCCGCCATGCCGTTGAGCGCCGAATCGAGAGCGGGGAGATGATGGTAGCGGAAGTAGAGGCTGCCGGCGACGAGGACGAGGGCCAGGGGCACGGCCACGAGGCCGAAGAGGGCGGCGACGGCGCCTCTCCATCCCCTCAGGCGAGTCCCCACGTAGACGGCGAAGTTGATCTGGTTCGGCCCGGGCATGAGACGGCACAGGGTCATGGCGCTGAGAAATTCCTCGTCCGTCAGCCAGCCGTACTCCTCCACCACCACCTTCCGCGTCCATGCGGAGAGCCCTCCGCCGAAGCTCTCCATGGCGATTTTCAGGTAGGCGAAGACGATGGTTCCCAGTGCGACCGGGGCCGGGCGGTTCAATGCCCCCGGCCCGCCCCCGGGTTTACTCATGGTGGAAGTCGGGGTCGTGCGGAGGCTCCTCGGGGTCGTGGGCGGGAGAAGCCATGGGGTCGGGAACCACCCAGAGCTTGGAGGCCTCCCAATCGCCGCCGAAGATCGTCTTGAGCCGGGAGACGATGGGGTGGGCCGTCACCAGGAGACCCAGCTCCCGCCGGAAGTCGAACCCCACGCGATCTATGTTCATGGAGCCCACGAGGGCGCGGTCGCCGTCCGCCAAGATGAGCTTGGCGTGGAGCTTGGGGCTCTTCTGGCGGTGGACTTTGATCCCGACCCGCTGGAGCACCCGCAGGGAGGACATGGTGTCCACCACGTCCCCGGGGCTCGTCCCGTGCCTGCCCCCGCAGAGCATACGCACGCGCACACCCCGATCGTGGGCGAGGAGGACCCGGTCCAAAACGGTGGTGTCCATGAATTTCGGGTGCTGGAGGTCGAGGGAGGTGCGCGCGCCGTCGATGAAAGCGCACATGACCGCCCGCGCGTTGACGTTGCTCCAGAGGAGCCCCGTCCCCTCCGAGGGAGCGAAAGCCACCCCCTGCCAGTCCGCATCGAAGCAGGCGACCATGTCGGCCACCTGGGCCGGGTCCGTGGTCAGGATGCCGTAGTCCCTGGTCTGGGTGAGGTACTTGGGGCTCAGGTTGAAGGTGGAGATGAGGGCGCGCTCGCCGTCCACCACCACCGACTTCTCGTGGGTCACCATGAATTTGGGCGGCGTCCAGGCCACATCCACCCCGGCGCTGCGCAGGGCTTCGTAGGGTACATCGTTGTCCCTCTGCCCCGAGCCCCTGGTGGGATTCAGGAGGACACGAACTTTCACGCCGCGGGCCGCGGCGGCGATGGCCGCCTGGATAATGGAGGGCTCCCGGCAGTCGAACTGCTTGATGAGGAGGGTCTGGCGGGCAAGGGCCAGGAGCCCCAGGATCGGCTCGAGACCGTCGTCCGGTTCGACGATCAGGCGGTGGCGATGGTCGGGCTGAGGCGGTTCCTTGCGCTTGGCGGCCGCTTCGGGGTTCGGTTCCGGCTGGTGCTCCGTCTTTTGCTTCGGCACGGTCTTGGGGTGCTCCGGCATCATGATTCTCCCCCCGAAAAAGCCCTGTGGGCAGTGATGTGGTGAACATAGCACGGCGGAGCCCCCGAGCCAAGGGAGAGGGATCCGAGGCGCCGTCCCATCCGGCCCGCCTCACCCCAAAGCGCGGCCGGACGAAGCGCTGTCCCGATCCCGCCCCCGACGGGGGTAGGCACCCTGGCTGGAACCGGCGGCTGGGAGGCCGAAACCCTTTGAAACGCTTGGGTTTCGTGGTATCGTAGCTTCTATTCGTACGGAGCGCGCCATGCCCATCTCTCTGCCCTCGGCCCTTTCACCGCAGGCGGAGGAGCGCCTCAGGCGCGTGCGCCTGCTGCTGGTGGACGTGGACGGGGTCCTCACCGATGGCGGCCTCTACTACGGGAACTCGGGCGAGGAGATGAAGCGCTTCGACGTCAAGGACGGCGCGGGCATGTGGATCGCCGGAAAACTCGGTCTCGAGGTGGGCATCATCACGGGGAAGACTTCGGAGGTCGTGGCCCGGCGCGCGGCGGAACTGGGCATGACCCGCGTGGTCCAGGGCGCCATGGAGAAGTCCGCGGCGTTGGATGGGCTCCTTTCCGACGGGAAATACCCCTTGAACGAGGTGGCGTTCATGGGGGACGATGTGCTGGACCTGCCCGTGATGCGCCGCGTGGGGTTCTCGGCATGCCCCGCGGACGCCCACGAAGCGGTGAGGGGCCTCGTCCATCACGTGTGTTCCAAGGGCGGCGGGCGCGGCGCGGTGCGGGAGCTGGTGGACCTATGGCTTCAGGCCACGGGGAAGCTTCCGGAATTCATGAAACGCTTCGGGTGGGAGGAAACCCCGCATGCATAACCTGCTGAGCACCGTGAAGTGGTTGCTGATCATCCTGGTCGTCCTCACCTGGCTCGCGCTCTGCGTCGTGAACACGGGCACGGACGTGAGGCCCTTCAGGGTCATACCCAACCTCCTGGAATTCCCCTCCATCCCCATCTCGATCCTCCTCATCTTCCCACTGGTATTCGCCTTCGTGACCTTCGCCATCGTGGGATTCCTGGACCAGGTGGACCACTTCCTCACGGCCCGCGAGCTCAAGAAGCGGATCCGCGACCTGGAGGACGAGGTGAGCAAGCTCCGGAACCTACCCATCCGCGAGGGCCTACTCAGCCAGCGGGTCCTAGATGAGGAAAACCGCCCGTGAAGGCCGTCGCCGGGGAGCAGTGGCTCGTCGTAGCCGCCATCCTCATATTCCTCTTCGGGATCTTCCTCGGGGCCCGTCTGCCTTTTGGGAGGACCCGGCGCGACCAGAAGAAGGACGCCCGCCAGTCCCCCGACTACATACGAGGCATGTACGCCATGCTCACGGGCGACGTGGAGACGGCCATCGAGCGACTGTCCCGCGTGGTGGAGCTCTCCACGGAACCCATCGAGGTCTACCTGGCCCTCGGCAACCTCTTCCGGCAGCGCGGGCAGATCGACCGGGCCATCCGCGTGCACCAGTCCCTCCTCACCCGCCACGGGCTGAGCGAGGAGGAGCGTGTCCTCGCCCTCAACGCCCTCGGGTCCGACTTCCGAACGGGCGGCTTCATGGACCGCTCCCTGCGCACGTTCAAGGACGCCCTCGCCCTGAACCCAAAAGACCCCGACGCCCTCGTCCAGCTCGTGAAGATCTCCGAGGACCTGGGCGAGTGGGGTGAGGCGTACGAATACGCCGTCCGCCTACAGAAGGTGCAGCGCCACAGGGACAACCGGCACCTCTCCTACCTCCTGGCCCAGAAGGCCCAGTTCATGGCAGACGGGGGCATGCACTTCCGCGCCGCGTGGTCCCTCCGCCGGGCCATCCGCCTCTACCCCGAGAACATGCTCGCCTACATCTTCCTTACCCGCCTCTACCTCAAGGTCGGCAAGGCGGACAAGGCCCTCAAGATCATGGAGCGGGCCCTCCGGGAGATGCCGCACAAATCCTTCATGGTGATCTCCCTTCTGAAGGAGATCTTCCTGGCCAAGCAAGAGCCCGAGGGGTATCTGAGGGCCCTGCACGGCCTGGCCGTCGAGCACCACCAGAAGCGGGCCCTCATCCAGGAGCTCCAGGAGTTCACCGAGCTCAAGCGAACGGACCAGGCCAAGGAAGTGGTGCGGACCCTGGTCAAGCACTTCGGCCGCTCCCGCCTGGTTCAGCGCCTGATTTGGGACCTGAAGCGGAAGGGCGACATGGCCGCCGACCTCGAAAAGGACGTGGCCCAGACCTTCGCCTCCAGCGAGCAGATGATGGACCCCTTCACCTGCATTTACTGCGGCTACAAGACCCTCGAGATCCTCCACCGCTGCCCCAACTGCAAGGAGTGGAACTCCTTCAGTGACGGGGAAGGCTAATCCAAGAGGGAAGCGCTGCTCCCCTCTTGGCGCTCGGTCGGCTGCGCCTCCCTCGCTGAACTCCTCTCGCTTGTGGATCGCCTGCGCGCGGGCAAAGCCCGTCGCACGGCCGTCTATTTTGAAAGTGACAGCTTCGGCCTACCGGTTATCTTACAATCTGCAGACGAGCCAAAGTGAATCGTCTCCCGAAGCAGCGCGGAGGGAGACGGCGTTCCGCCGCGACGGGCGTCAATGCGCGAAAGGCGAGCGGCCGGGGCCGACTCGTACTTGGGTACTTGGAGCGCCCCGGGCCGCGAAGCCTGACAATGCGACGCTGGCCTCCTGCGAAGGCGCAATGCGCCGCAGGGCTTTCCGAAATCGCGTTTCCCTGATTTGGGCTGAATCAAATACGTGGCCCGATGGCAAGATAGTCCTCCGGCTGCCCTTGCTCGGATGGCCCGTTCGCGCTAAAGTCGTGCCCATGGCGAAGCGCGCATTCCGATCCCTCGCGGAACTCTCGGCCGGTATACGCAAGGCCATGCCCGTGGCGGATCTCGCCTCACATCTCCAGGCGGCCTTCCACCTCCCCGCGGCGTCCTTCGAGGCGCGGAGGGACGGCGAGGCGCTCGTCCTTTCCACGTCGGACAGGACGGTTCGCTTCGCCCTCCAGGACATGGACGAACAGATCCTAGGCTTCCTCGCCTCGCGGGGCTACGCCGGCTTGAGGAGGGTGCGATGGTCTGCGGCATGAGCCACGACGAGCTGGACGCCCTCCTCCTCCGGGCACTTCACGAGGATGCTCCCTACGGGGATAAGACGACCGCGGCTTCGGGGCTTTCCGGAGAAGGCGCTGCCGAATTGCTCGCCAAGCAGGACGTTGTGGTCGCCGGTCTCCCGGCCGCCCTGCGCACCTTCGAGCTGGCCGGCCCCTCCTGCTCCTGGGCGGCCCTCATAGAGGAGGGAGGCCGCGCCTCC
Organism: Acidobacteriota bacterium; assembly: GCA_021814085.1. GTDB lineage: Bacteria > Acidobacteriota > UBA4820 > UBA4820 > DSQY01 > JAKAJA01. The sequence continues at coordinate 7,836 of JAKAJA010000070.1, forward strand.
AAGGGAACGGTCATCGCCAAGGTCTACGGCCCCGTCCCCGCGCTCCTCCTCGCCGAGCGCACGGCCCTCAACCTCCTCCAGCGCCTCTGCGGGATCGCGACCCTGACGGACCGCGCCGTGGCTCAGGTGAAAGGCACGACCGCGCGGATTCTCGACACGCGGAAGACGACCCCGGGGCTTCGGAACCTCGAAAAATATGCGGTGAGGATGGGCGGGGGGATGAACCACCGCATGGGCCT